>JAICMB010000752.1 GCA_025929455.1 Bryobacteraceae bacterium
ACCTGCGAAAGCTGATTGATGCGTGCCATCGCAACGGCATCCTGGTGTACGCCTGGGTAGAACTGCCGCATGTGAGCGAGAAGTTCTGGGCGGATCATCCGGAGTGGCGGGAAAAAACGGGCCTGCTGCAGGACGCGCAGCTCGACTGGCGCAAGCTCATGAACCTGCAGAACCCCGACTGCTTTGCCGCGGCGGCGGCGGGCGAGCGGGCGCTGCTCGAGCGCTTCGATTGGGACGGCGTCAACATTTCGGAGCTCTACTTCGAATCGCTCGAAGGCGCGGCGAATCCCGCGCGGTTCACGCCGCTGAACGACAATGTGCGACACGATTTCGCAGCCAAGGCCGGCTTCGATCCGGTAACGCTATTTCAAGGCAGCGCCGCGCCGGATGCCGCGAAGCTGCGCAAATTTCTCGACTACCGCGCCGAGCTCGCGCGCGGTATGCAGACGCAATGGCTCGCACAGATCGAAGCGCTGCGCAAGAAGAAGCCGGACCTCGATCTGGTGCTGACGCACGTGGACGATCGCTTCGACACACGCATGCGCGATTTGATCGGCGCCGATGCCGCGAAGGTTCTGCCATTGCTCACCTCACACGACTTCACGTTTCTGGTGGAAGATCCGGCGACCATCTGGAATCTCGGCCCGCAGCGCTACCCGCAGATCGCCGAGCGTTACAAGCCGATCACGCCGCGCGCGGATCGCATGGCCATCGATATCAACGTGGTCGAGCGCTATCAGGACGTGTATCCGACCAAGCAGCAGACCGGCACGGAATTGTTTCAGCTCGTACACCTCGCATCCGAAGCGTTCCCGCGTGTGGCTCTATATTTCGAAAACTCGATTCTGCGCACGGACTGGGCGCTGCTGCCGGCCTCGGCCGCAGTGGTGAGCCGCGTAGAAGAAACCGCGGGTAAGCTGATCGTGACTTCGAAATATGGCGTGGGCGTGCCGTGGACCGGTCCGGCGCTGGTGAACGGCCGGCTGTGGCCGGTGCATGACCGCAAGTTCCTCATGGTTCCACCCGGCACGCAGGTGATCGAGGCGTCCGCGACCGATGCCCCGCTGAAGGTGCTCGATTTCAACGGCGAGCTGAAATCCGCACGCGCGCTGCCCACGGGCGTCGAACTCGCGTACGAGAGCACCTCCCGCGCGATGGCGCTGCTCGATGTCAAACCGCGCTCGCTCGAGGTGGACGGCGTCGCGCAGCCACCCGATCTCATCGAGAACGGCGGCACGTACATGCTGCGGCTGCCGCGCGGTCAGCACATCATCACAATGCGATTGTAGGGGCGCGGCGCGTCAGTTCACGCAGCGGCCGTGTGTTTGCACGCACTCTCGCGCAGGCAGGAGTCCGCGCCGTTGCTCCCGCATTGATCCGCACCGTGGCCGCCAAAATGCAGCAGCCCACGTGTGCGCACCGCTGCATGTATCTTCGCATTGCTGGTGATAACGGGCGCTGCTGCGGCACAGGACGCACCCGTTGACGTTCACGGCAGCATTCGCACGCGCGCGGAGGCGTGGGACTGGTTCGGTTCGCAACCCGGACACGATTACGTGTTTCCCGAGGCGCTGCTGCGCGTATCGCTCGGGAAACAGCACGAGACGTGGGACTGGAACGTAGAGTTCGCCGCGCCCCTGCTGTTCAACCTTCCTTCGAACGCGATCGGGCCCGGCGCGCTGGGCCAGTACGGCGCGGGCGCGAGCTATTTCGCCGCGAACAACGGCAAGACGAACGCGGCGGGGGTTTTCCTCAAGCAGGGTTACTTCACGGTGAAGGACCTCTTCGGCGCTCCGCACCAGCAACTCCGCCTCGGCCGTTTCGAATTTGCCGACGGCATGGAAATCGTTTGCAAGGACACCACGCTCGCGGCGCTGCAACGCGACCGCGTGCAGCAAAGGCTAATTGGCCCGTTCGGATGGTCGGATGTGGGGCGCAGCTTCGATGGCGTCGACTACAGCGGTGCGGCGGGCGCGGCAAACGTGACGTTTGTTGCGGCCATACCGACACGCGGCGTGTATCAGACCGACGGCTGGGGCGAACTTCGCACC
>JAICMB010000387.1 GCA_025929455.1 Bryobacteraceae bacterium
CCGGCAAATTCGCGATCGACAAGCCAGCCGCGCCCGGACCGCAACTAATCCAAGCCGAGTACGAAGGCGTCACCTACAACAAAATGATCGTGCCCGGCACGCCCACCAGCGGCGTCGCGGTCGGCATATACGACTCCTCCGCCAAGCCCGGCGACGCCAAAGTCGAGCAGCACATGGTCTTGTATCAGCCGCGCACCGACGGCGTAGTCGTGAACGAGACGTTCATGTGGCAGAACCCGTCGAAGCTGACCTTCCACGACACCCGCGACGGCACGCTGCGTTTCTATGTACAGCCGGGCGCGAAGGGCGATGTCCGCGTAACGATCACCGCGCCCGGCGGCATGCCCATACAGCGGCCGGCGGAAGAAACCAACAAGCCTAACGTCTACAAAGTCACGTATCCGATCAAGCCCGGCGAAACGCGCATCGATCTCGCATACACGCTGGCCGCCGCCGATCCCCTTGTGGTTGAAGGCAAGAGCCTGTATAAGGGCGGGCCGACGCGGCTGGTGGTTCCGAACGGAGTCACGCTCGCGGGCGACAATCTTGTTTCCTTGGGACGCGAGCCGCAGACGCAGGCCGGTATTTATGAAGTGAAGGGCGCAGCGTACCGCGTCACGGTTGCAGGCGCGGTCGCGGACGCTACGGCCGATGCCGCCAGCGGCGGCGGCGCCGGCGAAGACGACGGCGCGCCGCAGATTCAGGTGATCAAGCCGCACGTGTACGACCACTTGACGGCGATGCTGGCCTTGGCTGGGGCCATACTCGCGCTGGGCACAGTAGTTCTCTACAGAGCTGACGCAGGGCGGCGTTCGTGACGGCGGTTGCGATCAGCGGAGTCTGGAAATATTACGGCGATTACCCGGCGTTGCGCGACATCACACTCCGCGTGGAGCCGGGCGCATGCCTGGCGCTGCTGGGCCGCAACGGGGCAGGGAAGACCACGCTGCTCAAAATCCTCGCAGGACTGTCCACGGCGGCGAAGGGCCGTGTGGAGGTGTTCGGCGACACGCCGCGAACCCAAGCGGCGCGCGCGCGGACGGGCGTACTGGGGCACGGCATCGGGATTTACGACGAGCTGTCCGCGATCGAGAATTTGAAACTGTTCGCGCGCTTCTACGGCATCGCGGATTCAGACAAGGTTGCGACGGAGTGGCTGGATCGCACGGGCTTGCTCCGCGTGCGCGATGGCCTGGTGCGCGAGTTCTCGCGCGGCATGCGGCAGCGTCTTGCAGTAGCCCGGGCGTTCCTGCACCGTCCAGGCTTGATGCTGCTCGACGAACCGTTCACCGCGCTCGACGATCGCGGCATCGCGGTGCTGCAGGAGTGCCTGAATGAAGCGCGCCGCGATGGCGCCACCGTGATCCTGTCGACGCACCAGTTGAAGGAAGCGTTTGAACTGGCCAGCGACGTTGCGCTGATCGATCGAGGCCGTCTCATGTGGACAGGGCCGCGAACCGAGGAGATGCTGGATGACCCCGCATACGTCTACCGCGTACACGGGTGAACGGGAGCGGCGGGAGGCGCGCACCGAACGCGTCCGACCCGCGCTTTCCTGGCCGCGCCTCGCTCTGGCGGTGGCGGCGAAAGATCTCCGCTCGGAGATCCGCACCAAGGACACCATCAACGCGTCTCTCTCGTTTGCGCTGGTGATCCTGGTGCTGTTCAGCTTCGTGATCGATCCCGCATCCGACCAGGTGCGCGAGATCGAAGGCGGCCTGCTATGGCTGGTGTTCGCGTTCGCGGGCGCGCTGATTTTGAATCGCAGCTTCCTGCGCGAGATGCCCAACGACTGTCTCGAAGCGCTCATCGCTTCTCCGCTTTCCTCCGCTCAACTCTTCACCGGCAAGGCGCTCGCGAACTTCGTCCTGCTGCTCGGCGTCGAAGCCGTCTGCATCCCGGTGTTCACGATCTTCTACGATCTGCGCTGGACGCAATTGGGCTGGCTCGCGCTCGTAGCGGTGCTGACGACATGGGCCATCACGGTGATCGGAACGGCCTTCAGCGCCATGACCGTCAACCTGCGTTTGCGCGAGCTGATGCTCCCGGTGCTCGTCTACCCGGTACTGATTCCCGCGCTCATGGCGGCCATTCAGTTGACGACGGTGCTGATCGCCGGCACCGGCATCGCGGGCGCCGATCTCATCTGGATCAAGCTGCTCGTCGGCTACGACCTCATCTTCACGATGCTGTCGTTGGCTCTGGTGGAAACTATATTGGTAGGCTGATATGCGTCAGAAAATTGCCATTATCTGCGCCGCGGTTGCGGGCGTAATTCTGCTCTGGAACCTGCGGACGATTCTTCTGGTCGAGCCCGACGAACTGAACCAGGGCGCGATCTATCGCATCATCTATTTCCACGTACCCACCATATTGGCGGGGTTCACGGGCTTCTTTCTCTCGCTGTGTGCGAGCATCGGTTATCTGATGAAGCGCGACCTCGCCTGGGACGGCTTCGCCGCGAGCGTCACCGAAGTAGGCCTGGCGTTCGCCACCGTGGTGCTGGTCACCGGCAGCATCTGGGCGCGCATCATCTGGGGCATTTGGTGGACCTGGGATGCACGGCTCACTTCCATGCTGATCTGCTGGATACTCTATGCGTCGTACGTGATGCTGCGCCGCGCGGTGGACGAACCCACACAACGCGCGCGGCTGTCGGCGGCGCTGTCCATCTTCGCCTTCGCCGACGTGATCATCGTCTGGAAATCGATCGAGTGGTGGCGCACGCAGCACCCCGGCCCGGTCTTAAGCATCCGCAACGGCGGCGGCATGGGCGCCGGCATGGAAGCCCCGATCTGGTGGAACTTCCTCGCATTTCTGCTGCTGGGCGCGGCGCTCGTAATCATCCGCATGCGCCAGGAGCAGGTGCAACACGAGATCGACGCGCTGCGCCGCTACGCGCACGCACTATAAGGAAACACACATGGACGTTCGCAATATCACCTTCATGTTTTACGGCTTCTGCGCCGCGTGGGCCATCGTAGTCCTCTACGTAATCTCCATCGCCGCACGCGAGCGCAAGCTTCGCCGCGAACTCGATCGCGTCAAGCGCATGATCGAAGAAACCACGACTTCCGCGCACGCCGGCACGCGCTGAGATGCGCCTTCCGGGCGGCCGCCGTATTTTAAAATCGAACAGAGCCAAACCATGTCAACCACCAATCCTGTCGAGGGACGGCAGGAAATCTATCAGATCAGAGTCACGCTGCTCGGCACGGATCCACCGATCTGGCGACGGCTGCTGGTTCCCGCAGACCTGACGCTCGAACAGTTACATCAGGTCCTGCAACTGGCCATGGATTGGGAAGACTGCCATCTGCACGAGTTCCGTATCAGGGAGCAGACATTCGGAACACCCGATCCGGCGGAGCGGTTCTTCGGTGGACCGCGCACCGCCAGTGAACGAACCGCGCGATTGTCCACCGTACTGGGCAGGGTGAGAGCAAAGGCCGTATACACCTATGACTTCGGCGATAGCTGGGATCATGAAATTGTGGTCGAGAAACGCCAGCCGCCTGAACCAGGGTGCGCGTATCCTGTATGCCTCGGGGGCGAACGACGCGGCCCACCGGAGGACTGCGGCGGCATCCCCGGCTTCTACAATCTGCTAGAGGCTATCAGCGATCCTGCGCATGAGCAATATGAAGAAGCCGTAGAATGGTTCGGCGATGACTTCGATCCGGAGGCTTTCTCGGTCGACGAAATCAACCGGCGGTTCGCACCGCTACAGCGGCGCCCGAAAAAAGCGGCCGCCGGAAAGAAGTGATACTCTACGTGATTTCTATCCGTGCACGTAAGTGCTGGACCGCAAGGAGAAAGGGCTAGTTTGGATCGACGTAATCTTTTGAAAACCGCTACTGCCGCATTGGCCGGCACCGCTTTCATGAAGCGCGAGGCAGTCGCGCAGGAAAAAGCTGAGCGCGCCACGCGCGGCATGGCTTCGCCGATCATCAAAGATGTCAGCGTGATCGGAACCGAGCCGGCCGGCGTGCGCCTGATCGTAGTAAAGATCACCACCGATCAGGACGGCCTGTACGGATACGGCTGCGCGACGTTCACGCAGCGCGCCGACGCCGTCGTCACGGCGGTCGACAAATACCTAAAGCCGTTCCTCATCGGTAAGCCGGCCGATCGCATCGACGACACCTGGCAGGCCATGTACAACAG
>JAICMB010000490.1 GCA_025929455.1 Bryobacteraceae bacterium
AAAGACATTGCCGCGCGCGATCCCGAGAACGAGTTGGTGGCGCGGCAATCGCGCGTGCGACTGCCGGCGGAGTTGATTCGCGACGAAGCGCTGGCCGTGAGCGGGCTTTTGGACACGGCGATCGGCGGCCCGAGTGTGCGGCCGCCGCAGCCGGCGGGCGTTGCGGAGTTGGGCTATGCCAACAGCGTGAAATGGGTCGCGAGCAGCGGGCCGGATAAATATCGCCGGGGCTTGTACATTCACTTCCAGCGGACCACGCCCTATCCGATGCTCATGAATTTCGATGCGCCGGATTCAAATACCAGTTGCACGCGGCGGCGGCGTTCTAATACTTCACTGCAGGCGTTGAATCTTTTGAATGATCCCGTGTTCTTCGAGGCGGCGCAGGCGCTTGCGACGCGCGTATTGCAGGATGGGCCGGAAAACGAAACGGCCCGTATCCGCGACGCGTTCGAGCTGTGCCTGGACCGGGATCCGAACCCGCGCGAGCAGCAGACACTCGAGCGCTACTTCGAGACAGAAAAAACGCTGCTGGCCAAAGAATCCGGCAGCGCGAACGAAATGGAGCCATTCACCGTGCCGGGCGTCGCTAAGGACGACGCGGCCGCGTGGGTGGGATTGAGCCGCGTGCTGCTCAATCTCGATGAATTCATCACGAGGGAGTAGCTATGGATTTCGCGGAGTTCCGGCGGGTGCACTCGCGCCGCATGTTTCTGCGCGACTGGACTAGCGGTCTTGGCATTGCCGCGCTGGCGCAGCTTTTCGAGCGCGATGGTTTTGCGGCGAACGGGAAACGCGCCGATCCGCTGGCGCCCAAGCCACCGCATTTCCCGGGTAAGGCCAAGAACGTCATTTTTCTGTTTCAGGAAGGCGCGCCCAGCCAGCTCGACCTGTTCGATCCCAAACCCGAGTTGCAGAAGTGGGCCGGCAAACCGCTGCCGCTGTCGATGACCAAGCAATTGAAGCTGGCGTTCATCAAGCCCACCGCCGCGGTTCTGGCAAGCCCGCGCGAGTTCAAGAAATACGGCCAGTGCGGCATGGATTTTTCCGATTTTCTGCCGCATACCGCCACCTGCGCCGACGACATCTGCATGGTCCGGTCGATGTTCACGGATGCTTTCAATCATCACCCGGGGCAACTACTGCTGATGACCGGCACCACGCAGTTCGGGCGGCCCACGCTGGGCGCTTGGGTGATCTACGGGCTCGGCAGCGAATCGCAGGATTTACCCGGGTTCGTGGTGCTGAGCTCGGGCGTCGGCACCAGCGGCGGCGAGTCGAATTTTTCGAGCGGGTTTCTGCCGTCGACGTATCAGGGCACGCAGTTTCGCGCGAGCGGCGATCCCATTGTGTATCTGTCGAATCCGGCGGGCGTCAGCCGCGGCACGCAACGCGCGACACTCGATGCGCTGCGAGATCTCAACCAGGAGCACCTGAACGACACCGGTGACGTAGAGATCGCTTCGCGGATTGCGTCGTATGAGCTGGCGTTTCGCATGCAGATGGCCGCGCCGGAGCTGCTCGATTTTTCGAAGGAGTCGCAGGCCACTCTTGAGATGTACGGCGTCGGCAAGAAACCGACGCATCCCTACGCGACCAATTGCCTGCTGGCGCGCAGAATGGTGGAGCGCGGGGTGCGCGTCGTGATGCTGATGCACGCAAGCTGGGACCAGCACACGTATTTGAATCGCGATCTGAAGAAGAACTGCGATATCACGGACCAGCCCACCGCGGCGCTGTTGAAGGATCTGAAGCAGCGCGGATTGCTCGACAGCACGCTGGTGATCTGGGGCGGGGAGTTCGGGCGCACGCCCATGGTCGAGATCCGCAAAGCGAGCGATCCGGACAACGCGGGTCGCGACCATCATCCGCTGGCGTACACGATGTGGCTAGCCGGCGGTGGCATCAAAGGCGGGCAGATGGTGGGGCAGACCGACGACCTCGGCTTCAATATCACGGAAGATAAAATCCATGTTCACGATCTGCAGGCGACCGTGTTGCGCACGCTCGGCTTCGACCATACGCGCCTCACGTACCACTACATGGGACGCGACTTCCGCCTCACCGATGTCTCGGGCAATGTTGTGAGTAAACTGCTGGCGTAACCGTAACAGCATCGCGGTTTCCGCGCGGCGGCAGTCCCATAAGTGAGGACTCCCATGCCTGACGGAAACATCCGCATCCTGAACGATCTGATTGCCACTTGTCGCGATAGTGAATCGGGCTACGGTAAAGCCGCGAAAGGCGTACACGCCGACGATCTGCGCGATCTGTTCACGGGTATCAGTGCGCAGCGGGATCGCTTTGCGGGTGAGTTGGAGGAACTGGTGCGCAGTCTGGGAGCACAGCCCGAGACAACTGGGCACATCGGAGGTGCGTTGCACGGCGGATGGGTCGACCTCGAACAATCGATCCGTCCAAAGGACGACGCGACGTTTATCGAAGAGTGCGAACGCGGCGATCGCGAGACGCTGAACCACTACGATCGTGCGCTGACGCATGAGCTGCCGACTAAGGCGCGCGCCGCCGTCGAACGGCAGCGCGGCGACGTCGCGAGCGCAATTGAACGACTCCATCATGCGCCGGCGGGTGCGCGGTAGCAGCGTGAGCTGCGGCGCATTGTAAACGGTGGAACGTGACCAGTTGCAGGTGTGGACGCCTGCCTATTCGAGGAAGATGCTCGCCGCACGCAGGGCCAAGCCGCCGGCATCCAGGTCGCTGCGATTGCAAAGCACGATCACGGTTAGCTTATCCGAGGGGAAGCGCTCGATCGCAGTGCGGAATCCCATGGTCGTGCCGGTGTGCCACATGCGTTGATGCCCCGCGTACGGATCGAGAAACCAGCCGAACCCGTACGAGACCGGCTGGCCGGGGTTCAAGTTATCGTCGCCTGGTGCGGTGGGCCATTTCGTTTGGCCGCCATTCGCGAGCTTAACTGGCGTAAGCGCCGGACGCATTTCGCGCTCACTCAACAACAGGTGCTTCTGCAGTGCGGCGTCCCACTTCGCCAGATCGGAAATGTTCGAATACACGCCGCCGTCGCCGAGTGTCGCCGAAGTCGAGCTTTGATCCGCTTCGGTGAACTTGCCGCCCGCGCGCCTGTGACCGTAGGCGCGGTTCGGCACGACGTTCTTGCCGGCGATGTAGCAGAGCGTGTTCGTCATGTGCAGCGGGGCAAAGATGCGGTCGTGTAGAAACTGATCGAGGGGCTCGCCCGACGCTTTCGCGACGATCGAACCGAGCAGTACGTACGCGGAATTGCTGTATGCCCAGCTTGTGCCAGCAGCGAACTTGGGATGGCCGCGCCTCAGCAAACGCAGCACGTCCGCATCGTGAATCTGGCGCGTGGCCGTCCACTCCGGTCCCATCAGGTCTTCGTAGTCCGGGAGCCCGGAGGTGTGCGTAAGCAGATGGCGCACCGTAATGACGCGGCCGTAGTCCGGGAATTCGGGGAACACCGCCGTG
>JAICMB010000287.1 GCA_025929455.1 Bryobacteraceae bacterium
CGGTCGGACCCAAGGCCCTTTCACCCTACTTTTTAGTCAGCAACGGCGAGCGGCTTGGCGTCGCTTTGTGCGAGTGAGTACGTCAAGTTCAAAACGCCTCCGGCGCTTCCGGGAGGGGGATATTTTGAAACGGCCCGGTCAGCGACTCAGCGCCCTTGGCGATGAGAAATGTTTTGCTCTTCAGCCGATAAATGACACAGGGCTGCAGTCCGAGACTCGCCGTGGCCTTTTCGTGCGAATCCACCTCGACCGTATCTTCGAACGCCTGCGCCGGAGAGCCGGGTTGTCCCCACGGATAATACCTTTCCTTCGTCGCGGCGATGTCGTAAGTGTCGGCCTTGACGACTTCGAAGTCAGCAATCCCTTGTTGGTCTGTTGTCTGCGACAGCACACTTCCGGTAGCGCTCGCAGTCACAGTGGCGCCGGCAACCGGATTCCCGTTCTGGTCGGTCACTTTGAGGATGGGGTCTCGAGACCCGCCGTACGGTCGAAAACCCAGCGATGAAATATATCGGCCGAGGCCGCCGGTTTCATGCCGATCCGTGGATCGCAGACCCATGTCGACAGGCGTGGACGCCTGCCCCACAGTCAGAACTGGAACTTGATGCCTTGTGCGAGCGGGAGTTCGCCGGACCAGTTGATGGTCACGGTCTGGCGGCGCATGTAGGCTTTCCAGGCGTCGCTGCCGCTTTCCCGGCCGCCGCCGGTATCTTTTTCGCCGCCGAAGGCGCCGCCGATTTCCGCGCCGCTGGTGCCGATGTTGATATTGGCGATGCCGCAGTCGCTGCCGGCGGGGCTGAGGAAGCGTTCGGCGGAGATCAGGTTGGTCGTGAAGAGCGCGGAGGAGAGGCCCTGCGGAACGTCGTTGTGCCAGGCGATGGCTTGTTCGAGGCGGTCGAATTCAACGATGTGCAGAATGGGGCCAAAGATTTCTTCCTGGAGGATGGGCATCTCCGCGCGCGAGCGCACGATGGTGGGTTCGACGAAGCAACCGCCGAGCGCGCTGCCGCCGAAAAGCACTTCCCCTCCTTGCTCCCGAATGTTTTCGAGGGCGCGCATCATGAGGTGTACCGCGTCCTGATCGATGAGCGGACCCATCAGCGTGGTCTCGTCCATGGGGTCGCCGACGCGCACCTGGCTGTACGCGGCGATGAGGCGCTTCGTGACGTCCTCCGCAATCGGTTTTTCGAGGAACAGGCGGCGGATGGACGTGCAGCGCTGGCCGGCGGTGCCGACGGCGCCGAACAGGACCGCGCGGACCGCGAGATCGAGATTGGCATCGGCGGTGACGATGACGCCGTTGTTGCCGCCGAGTTCGAGCAGCGTGCGGCCGAGCCGGCTGGCGACTGCTTGCGAAACGACACGGCCCATGCGGCAGGAGCCGGTGGCCGAGATCAGCGGGACGCGCGGGTCGTTGATGAGGCGCGTGCCGATTACGTCGTCGTCGCCGATCAGGAGCGTAAACACGCCGCTCCAGCCGTGGCGGGCGAGCACGCGATTGCAGATGTTCTGTACGGCGATGGCGGTGAGCGGCGTTTTCCTCGAGGGTTTCCAAACCACGCAGTCGCCGCACACCGCCGCGATGAGCGCGTTCCAGCTCCAGACCGCGACCGGAAAGTTGAAAGCGGTGATGAGGCCCGCGACACCGAGCGGATGCCATTGCTCGTACATGCGATGTCCGGGGCGCTCGCTGTGCATGGTGAGGCCGTAGAGCTGGCGCGAGAGTCCGACCGCGAAGTCCGCGACATCGATCATCTCCTGCACTTCGCCACGGCCTTCGGCGATGATTTTGCCCGTTTCGAGCGTGACGAGCGCGCCGAGGTCATCCTTGGCGCGGCGCAGTTCTTCGCCGATTTCACGCACGATCTGGCCGCGCTGCGGAGCGGGCGTTATGCGCCACTGCTCGAAAGTCTTGAGCGCGGTCCAGACGACTTCGTCGTAGTCTTCTTCTTGCGCGAGGCGCACCCGTGCGATCTCTTCGCCGTTTGCGGGATTAATTGACGCCATTTCCGCGCCGCGCGTGGGGAGCCAGTCCGCGGCGCACGCGCCGGAGCTGACCTGTTCGATGCCCAAACGTTCGAGGAGCGAAACCGCGGTCATTGCGCCAGCCATGAAAAACCTTCCGTTCCGGCCGCAACGCGGCGGCCTGTCTGTTGGACGTGCGCTGTCATGCGTTGTAGCACTTCGGATTGAAATGCGGGATCGAGCCAGCGCTCGAACCCGTGCCGCCGGCAGATGCGGATCGCGGCGTCACGCGTGGTCGCACCGCGCGGTTTGGTTTCGCGCACGTGCAGCGGATCCACGATGATGTCCTCGGCGGTAGCGTCGAGCGCGATGTGGATCAGCCGCGCGGGATCGCACGGCAGAATGGGCGCGAGCGTGGCGAATACGCGTAGGCCGGCGGCGCGCAACCGCGCTATCGCATCAAGGCGCGCGCCTAGCGGTTCGCAGTACGGCTCGAAGAGACGGCGGACGTCCTCGCGATCGGTGGTGAGCGAGAAGCTGACGCGCACGGCAGTGCGTGCGGCGACGCGCGCAATGCGATCGATGTCGCGTACGATTAGTGGACCGCGCGTCTGTAGGACGAACACCCGCGGAGGACATACGAGCAGCGCATCGAGGATGCCGGGCATAAGTTGCATGCGCGCTTCGGCCGGCTGATAAGGATCGACTAGCGGCGAGCAGTAGATCGCTTCGTTCCCGCGCAACTCGCGCCCGAGCAGCGCGGCGGCATTCGATTTAGCGGTGGTGAATTGACCCCAGCGCCGCCAGTCGTCCGGTCTCAAGCCACCCTGGATGCGCATGGTTGGGACATAGCAATAAGTACAGCCGTAAGTACAATTGCGAGCCGGAGTGAGTGAGTGTGTAAAACCTGCCTGCGCAATAAAGCCGGAAGTGCGACTCAGAATGGAGCGCGCTTCAGACGTAAACACTTGAAAAGGCACACTCACGAACCTATTCTGGCGCACTCCGGCGCGTTACCGGCGGGGCGATTGGCAATGTGGTTGCTTCAGTAGTTGCGGGAGACTTGATCATGAATTGGGATCGAATCGAAGGTAACTGGAAACAATTCATGGGTAAAGCCCGCGAACAGTGGGGCAAGCTTACCGATGACGATTGGCACCGCATTGCCGGAAAAAAGGACCAGCTTGTGGGCCGCGTCCAGGAACGCTACGGCACGTCGAAAGACGAAGCGTCCCGGCAGGCCGACGAGTGGGCCAAGACCATAAAGGAAGAGCACGAGCACGATCTGGAAGGCAGCCACCGCTCTTAGCGGGGCCGTCTCTTACGATCTGGTTTCTGCAGTAAAACAATACGCCCGCGGTGCGGGCACAAAGGAGCGTGGAGGAATTATGTTGTATTACGCGTTAGTGTTTCTGATCGTTGCAATCGTCTGCGCGATCCTGGGCTTCGGCGTGCTTTCTGCCGCTGCGGCCGGTATCGCGAAGATCCTCTTTTTCATTTTCCTCGTCGTGTTTATCGTGTCGCTGCTGTTCGGCGCGGTGCGGCGAGTTTAACGCGTGGCGGGGCGGATTGCTGCTTGCCGCCCCGCCGCTTCCCACCTGCCGGTTGCACAATTTTCCCGCCTACAATCACTAAACTGATCTTCTGCGTGTTCGCGATGTTCTGAAGCGGATTCGCGTTCAGCATCACGAGATCGGCGATTTTGTGTTCCGCCACTGAGCCGAGCGATTCGTCGGCATCGATGGACCGCGCGGGTTCGATCGTGGCCGTACGTAGCGCTTGAGCTGGCGTGAGTCCGGCATCGACGAGTAGAGTGAGTTCTCGATGCAGTTCCAACCCCGGAACGGTGTGTGGGGCGCCCGTGCCGCTGCCGGCAAGTATGGGAACACCCGCGCGCTGCATGCGGATAAGCAGTTCGCGATAGGCGAGATACTTGCGCTTCCATAGTTCCGAGGCGTCTGCGTCCGCACCATCGCGGCCACGCAGCATCGACAATACCGGAACCTGCCGGACCTGATAGCGGGCCATGGCAGTGATCACGCCGGCGGCTTTCGCCTCGCTGAAAGTGTCGAGGATTCGCTCCTGGTAACGGCAGACCGCGGCGCTGTTGCCGGCGCCAATCGCTTCGGCCAGCGGCATGCGAACGCGGCGCTCTTCGGTAGAGCACGCGAGCAGAATGCCGGAGAAGTTCTCGATGCTGTCCTGCCGCGCATCGGCGGCGGCTTCGAGCGCACTTACGGTGTACGGGACCGCGCCCGCCACCGGCAATCCCCATTTACGCGCACGCTCGAGCAGCGCGAAATAGGCATCGCGCGGCAACGTGGGCAGGATATCAACGCAATTGGAGCCCGCGTCTTCCACGCGGTCGTAGGCGGTCCGGGCCTCCCGGGGCGTGCGCACCAGCAGAACCGGAAGACGCGCGTCCACTGATGGCATGCCGCTGACTGGCGAGCCGCAGGTTTCGACGTGCGGTCCGAGCAGGCGGCCTTCGTTCACCTCGCGGCGCCACGGGCCTACGCGCGCGAGATCGCTGCCCATATCACGTACGCCCGTGACGCCCCAGGACAGAAATTGCGGGAATTGGTTGCTGTCGTACCAGAGATGGACATGCATGTCCCACAGGCCCGGAATGAGGAACTTGCCGGAGCCGTTGATCACGCGCAGAGCGTACCGTGTGCGGGTGCGCGGAGAGCGTCCGCTGATCGATGCAATGCGGTCGCCATGGATCAGCACCGCGCGATGGGGGATAACAGTCCCGGCAGCGACGTCGACGACCGAAACATCACGAATGAGAATGTCGGCGGGAAGCGCGGCGCCGCTCAGAATTGCGATGAGAAGAGCGGTAATCGCGCGGGGCATCGTTGATAACGATTGTCCCAGAAGGGAGCTAGCGGTGGAATGCCGGAGGGCAGCCAGCAAGACTGGCTGCCCCACGTGTTAGCAGAGGCGCTTGCGGATGAGGGCGGCCGCAGCGAGACCCGTCGCGCACAGCAGGAAGCCGGCGGGTTCCGGGATGGTCGAAGGCGGCGGATTTGGGTTGTCAACGGGAACGCCGGCTGCGAAAACCACAAAACCGTCAGAACTGGCGAGCGTGGTTCCGATATTGGGAGTGTTTGCAGCGAAGCTGAATGTCGCTCCGCCGTTTGCTATGTAAGAGCCACTCGACAGCGTTGAGGTCATGCCGACGCCATAAAAGGGACCGTCGATCAGTCCGGGCATGAGATCGATCAGCGGGTTGCCCGCGGTGTCC
>JAICMB010000260.1 GCA_025929455.1 Bryobacteraceae bacterium
CGCCCTTTTTTTCCGTTTCTCCACTCCGCAAATAGACACCCGCAAAGGGAACTTGACCTTGTTTGCGACAATGAAGTTTGGCGTTCGCTCCCGAGGTCTACGGTCCACAGATTGCTTCGATTCTGGCGCTCAACGACGGACAGCCGCTCGCGCCGTTAGTTTGCACGCGCACTCCGGCGACGGCGGCACGGGATGCCCTTGCCGGCGCCGCTGCGCGCACGCTGTTTCCGAACGCGCCTCATCCCGAGGCTTCGCTAGCAGGCTTGTATCTCAACTTCTCCTGTTTCGATGAATGCCATGGGGTGGCGCAGGACGTAGCAACGCCGGAGGGCAGCTACTGGCACGCCATCCTCCATCGCCAGGAGCCGGACGCGGCCAACGCGGGTTACTGGTTCCGCAGGGTGGGCCGGCACGCCGTTTTCGAACCGTTGAACGCGGAGGCGCACGAGATTGCTTCGCGCAACGCGGGCGCGCGATTCCCGACTGGCGCGCAATGGGATCCGTTCGCGTTCATCGATTATTGCGAACGCGCGCGCGAATTGCCCGGCTCGGTCGAGGAGCGCACCGCTCGGGAAATCCAGCGCGCTGAATGGGAACTGCTGTTTGACCACTGCGCGAGGCCGCGAGCGTGAGCCGGCGCAGGTTGGTCTGGTTCGGCTGCCTGGCGATCATTGTCGCGGTGATTATCTGGGGTATTACGCGAAAATCGGCGCCGCCGCAGATTCCGTTCACGCACACGACGCGGCAGACCATCGTGAGCACGCTGAGCACGAACGGCAAAGTGGAGCCGATCGAGTGGGCTTCGGCGCGCGCGGAACGTGCGGGTGTGATCCAGAAGGTCTACGTCACGCGCGGGCAACACGTGGATAAGGGCGCGCCGCTGGTGCAACTCGATGCCACCTCCGCGGCATCGACGCTGGCCACGGCCGAATCGCAGATCACGCAAGCGCGCGCGCAGGAGCAAACGCTATCGCAAGGCGGTAACGCGGCTGAGCGGGCGCTGCTCGAAAGCGACATGGGCAAGGCGCGGCTGGACCTGCAGGCGGCGCAGCGCGAGTTGGCGTCCGCGGAGCGCCTGTACGCCAAGCAGGCCGGGACGAAAGAGGAAGTGGACTCCGCTCGCGAGCGCGTGCAGCAGGCGCAAACCGCCATTGCATCGATTGAAAAACGGCGCGCGGCGCTGGTCACCACGCAGGAACAGTCGGTGGCGCGGGCGCATCTGTCTGAAGCGCAGGCGGCCGCGAGCAGCGCCCGGCGCGATTTGTCGCTCGGCATTGTTCGTGCGCCCGTTGCGGGTATTGTGTACCAGTTCGACCAGCGCGTGGGCGCGTTTGTGAATCCCGGCGATCTCATCGCGAATATCGGCAAGCTCAGCGAGGTGCGCGTCATCGTTTACGTCGACGAGCCCGACCTGGGCCGCGTCGCGATCGGCATGCCCGTGACGATCACGTGGGACGCCTTACCCGGCCGGAGTTGGAAAGGCGAGGTAGACAAGGTACCGACCCAGGTGATCACGCTCAATACGAGGCAGGTGGGCGAGGTCGGTTGCGTAATCGACAATCCGGACCGTGATCTTCTGCCGGGCACCAACATCGATGCCGAGATCGTCTCCAAAGTTGTTCCCGACGCGATCGTGATTCCGAAAGAAACGCTGCGACGTGAGAATGGCCAGACGGGCGTTTACGCCCTGACCGCCGATAACCATATCGAATGGCGGACGATCACGACCGGTGTGTCCAACCTCACGCGCGTACAAGTGACGAAAGGATTGGCCGTCGGCGATGCCGTGATGCTTCCGAACGATCGTCCGATCAAGAACGGACAGAAGGTCGATCCAGTGTACCCGTAGCAGCGGCCGCCTCGGCGGCGTGGTCGGGAATCGAGAAGAAGAACGTACTGCCGCGGCCGGGCTCCGACTCCACCCAGATGCGTCCGCCGTGCCGCTCGACGATGCGCTTGCAGGCGGCGAGTCCGATGCCGGTACCGGAATATTCGCGGCCGTGCAGCCGCTGGAAAATGACGAAGATCTTGCTCGCGTAAGCGGGCTCGAATCCCATGCCGTTGTCGCGCACGGCGAAGACCCACTCGCCCGCGCGGTGGACCGCGGAGATGTGCACGCACGGCGCCTCGGGCTTTAGCGACTCCTGTCCATCGCCGAGACCGGTCTTTCGAAATTTGATTGCGTTGCCGATCAGGTTTTGAAACAGTTGCGTAATCTGATAGGGATCGACGACGGCGGAAGGGAGCGGGTCGACATCGATGTGGGTTCCGGATTCTTCGATGGCGAGTTTCAGATTGGCGATGGCGTCTCCTACCGGAACGCGCATGTCGGTTTCGGAAAAAGCGGTGCCGGGCTGGCCGAGACGGGCATACGCAAGCAGGTCGGCCAACAACGCCTGCATGCGCGTGGCGCCTTCGACGGCAAAGCCGATGTATTCGTCGGCGTCCTGGTCGAGGCGGCCGCGATACCGCCGGGAGATCAGTTGCACGTAGGTGGCGACCATGCGCAGAGGCTCCTGGAGGTCGTGGGCGGAGACATACGCGAACTGCTGCAGGTCTTCGTTCGATTGGCGAAGCAGGTCGGAGGTCTTCTCGGCTTCGGAACGGCGGTTTTCGGCGGTCCGATACAGTTCCGCATTGTCTACGGCGACAGCGGCGCGGCGGGCCAGATCGAGAGCGAGGTCGATCTCGGGTTGCACGAAGGTCCGGCCCGATTCGGCTTGGACGAACGTGATGGCGCCCAG
This sequence comes from Bryobacteraceae bacterium, assembly GCA_025929455.1. The sequence continues at coordinate 2,745 of JAICMB010000260.1, forward strand.
CGCGCGGCCGCGCGCGACCAGCGGTACGCAGAGATACGACTTTACGCCGGCGGCACGGAGGAGTTCCAGGTGTTCGGCGCTGGAGGCGGTGGCGGCGAGCAGTTCGTCCGGGATGTCGTTGATCACCTCGTAGGAGCCGCTGTGGACAACATGCCAGACACCGTGTCCTTCGACCGGGCGCGGCACGTAGCGCTGGCCGAGCGTGCGTGCCGCCTCCGTTTTTTCAGGGTCGGCGTGCGTGATGGCGAGACGTTCGAGACCGCCTTCGGCATTCAACATGTCGACGGCGCACCAGTCGGAAAAGCGCGGCACAGCGAGGCGCGCGACGGCGGACAGCGTGGTCTCATAATCGAGCGATGAGGCCAGCACGGTGGCGGCTTCGGCGATAAAACGCGAGCGGTGCTCGCCTTGTTGGGCCTGCGCGCGGGAGCGCTCCTGCTGCTCGTAGAGCTGCGCCATCGCGATGGCGGAGGCGGCCAGATTGGCGAGCGCGCCGGCGATGCGGACCTCAGCCGTCGAAGCGTGGCGGCGCGATCGATAGTAGAACGCGATGGTGCCGTCGAGGACGCCGCGGATGCGCAGCGGAACGATCAATAAAGAGACGATGCCCTCGCGCGCGTAAATGCTCAGGCGATTGGCGACGAAGCCGCTGGATGCGACATCCTCGATGACGGCGGGCAGCGAGCCGTCGAGGTCGGAGCCCGATCCGCCTATGGTGAATTGCGGGAACTGCGGCGAGAGCCCGCGGGAGGCTACCGCGCGCCATGTATCGCCGTCGTCGAGACGCCGCCAGATCGCGTACGCGTCGGCCGCGATGAAGCGCGATGCGATTTCGAGCACGCTGTTCAGCGCTTCCTCGGCTGTCAGGGAGGCGAGCAGGGTGCGCGAGGCTTCTACAAGCAGCATTACCTGATGCTCGGTCTCGCGGTGCTGCTCGAGTGCCTGGCGCGTACGCACGCGTTCGGTTTCGAGCGCTTCCTGAATGCGTTTCCGTTCCGTGACGTCGCGAATGACTCCGGTGACGTAGGTGACGCCATCACGGGTGAATTCGCCGAAAGAGATTTCGAGCGGGATTTCGTGCCCGTCGCGGTGCTGGCCCGGCAACGCCACGCCGCTCCAATCGAGAGCACGCTTGCCAGTGGCAAGATAGTGGGCAAGAGCACGCCGGTGCGCGGGCCGCATGGCAGGGGGCATCAGCATCGTAACGGGCTGGCCGATGATGTCGGCGGGAGTGTACCCGAAGATGCGCGAGACGGCGCCGTTCGCGAACAGGATAGTGCTGTCCGCATCGATCGTAATAATCGCATCGGAGGCGGTCTCCGTCACGGTGCGGTAGCGCTGCTCACTGTCGCGCAGGCGGCGTTCGGAAGCGCGGCGCTCCGTGACATCGCGGATGACCAGAATGGCGCCGTGCAGACGGCCGTGATTGTCGCGAATGGGCGCGGCGGTCTGTGAGACGGGTACCAGCTTTCCATCGCGGGAGTGCAGCAGCGCGTACTGCGAAAGGCCGGCGACCTTGTTTTGGCGGAGCGCGGCGCCGATGGGATTGGGCACCGGGTTTCCGGTTTCCTCATCGCCGGTAACGAGGACCTCGCCGAAGGGCCGCCCGGCGGCTTCCTGCGCGGTCCAGCCGGTAAGCTGCTCGGCCGCGGCGTTCACGAAGCCTATGCGGCCGTGTTCGTCGGTTGCGACTACGCCATCGCCAACGCTGCGGAGTGTGATCTGCAGCCACTCGCGCTGCTCGCGTTCGGCGGCGATGACGTTGCGGCGGGTGGCGCTCAGGAACGAGACGAGGGTGGCTTCGGCAATGAAAATCGCGACCTGAATGATGCCGCGGCTATCCACGTTAAACGCGTTCGAGGGCGGCAGAAAATAATAGGACACATACAGACCGGACAGCACCGCTGCGAGAATGCCGGGAGCAAAGCCGCCGAACCAGGAACTGAACATGACGGCGGCGAAGAAGATGAGAAAGGGCGTGTCCTGGCCGAGGTCCGGAAAGGCTAGCTTGATGGCGAGCGCAACCAGAGTTGCTGCAACGGCAACCCCGAACCGGTTTGCCCGCGCGGCCGAGATGGGGAAATTCAGTTTAGGCACCCGAACCGGAACGCAACATTCAAGTATGGCAGGAATATCGGATAGCTATGTACGTTCAGGGGACGGGGCTAGTGGCGGAGAGGGAGGGATTCAAACCCGTTCGACGCGCGTGCCGTCGGTAACCTACAGATCACACCGTGCTGGGGCTGCCACGGCGGCCATGCTTACCCGGGTGCAATGCACCATGTTGCATGATCGAACGAATCCGAGTAGAGCACTCTCGGGAAGCATAGATGCTGCATCCGTAGTTGGCTAACCAGAATAGCTGTTTCGCGTTTTATTTGCCTTCCAGTGATGATCTGGTCTCGTGACGCCGATTTTGTGCCCCAGACATCCGATAAGGTAGATTTAGGTTGTTCAATGAGCGCGATACGGCCAGAGGTCCTGACGTGGGCTCGGGAGACAGCGGGGCTGTCGCTCGAAGATGCCGCGCGCGCGATCGGACTGAAAGACGCTCGCGGGGAAACCGGGAGCGAGCGCCTCGCAAAGATCGAAGGTGAAGGCGATCCTCCGCGCCCGCTTCTTCTCAAGATGGCGAAGGCGTATCGGCGCCCATTGATCGTTTTTTATCTCAGCCGCCCACCAAAAACAGGCGATAGAGGCCAGGATTTCAGGACGCTGCCCGGCCAAGACCATTACAATCCGGAACTCGACGCGCTGATCAGAGACATCA
>JAICMB010000168.1 GCA_025929455.1 Bryobacteraceae bacterium
GCAGAAACTCGAAGGCCGAGCCATGAAACTGATTCGTGCCGGACTTAGTTACGACGCTCACGACCGCTCCCGTCGCGTTGGCGTACTCCGCACTAAAGTTATTCGTTTGTATGCCAAACTCCTCGACCGCGTCCGGGTTGGGGAACTCACCGCTGTAGTTCTGGTATGAGTTTACGTTCGTCGCGCCGTCGAGCAGGAAGTTAACGCCGGTGTTGCGGCTGCCGTTCACGACAAACGCGTTTCCGACGACGCCCGCGGACGATACGGTCTGGAGGACACCCGCCTGTATCGTCAATAGCTGTGTGATATCGCGTCCGTTCAGAGGAAGGTCGACGATGCGCTGATGGTCGACAACGCGATTGATGGTCCCACTCTGCGTATCGATGAGCGGCGCCACCGCCGTCACGGCCACCTCCTGTGCAACCGCACCAACGCTGAGCGTCACATCGATGGCGGCGTTATCGCCGACCGCCAGCGTAACGCCGGAATGATTTACCGCACTGAAGCCTTCTTTGGAAACGTTGACGTCGTAGTGACCGGGCGGCAACAGTGGAACCGTGTAGTATCCATCCGCATTCGAAGCGACAGTCCGTACCGTGCCCGTATTCACTTCCGTTGCAGTGATCTTCGCATCCGGCACGCGGGCGCCGGTGGCATCGGAAATGGTCCCGACGATCTGTGCCGTCTGTCCCCAGGCAGCCATAGCCATCATCATCAGAAATAGAAACCAAAAGACACTTCGCTGTGCCGTTCGCATGTGAGTCAACCTCTCCTCGTAATCTTCAGTCGAGCGGATTTTCAGGACGCAAGCGCACCTAAAGTGGCAGTATCCCAAGCTGCTTCCGCAGTCACTTCCACATTGCCCCCCTTGGAGTACGCAGCCTTGACGGCATCAACCGGAACCGTCTGACCAGCCGCGTTTACGACGCCCGCCAGCATGACGCGCTTCGGGCCGGGCAGTTCCGTCAAATCGGTGTGGCGGAGTATGCCCGGAATGAAATTCACGAACGGATGTGTGTAGGATTCCGTCTCGACGATGTTGCGGAAGGACAATAATCCCTCGGAAAGATACAGGGCGGCGAAATTGGAATCGAGCCCGGCGGCCAACTGTGCCGGTACCGTCATCTTGTCCCGGGCGGCGACAACGATCGGAGTATTCCCAACGCCCTGGTGATGACGAAATGCCTCAAGCGCCGCCAGTATATCGGTGACGCGCTGTCCCAGCAGGGGCTTTCCCAAAATCAGCGATCCCCAGGCCCACTCCTCTTCACGGTTGTGGGATGCCGCGTGGTGCGCCGCGCCGCGCCCCATTTCCGGCGTCAAGTCGCCCACTCCGCGCAGATCCGGAACGCACACGATGTGCCCGTCGCCGGCCAGTCTTTGATACAGGCCTCCCTCGTGCCAGCCAGCGCCGTTGCGGCCATTGGGCTCAATCAACAGCAGCGCCGATTTAACAGCAGCGCCGGCCGCGGGTCGAAATACCCAGGCCGGCAGCCAGACGTGCGGCCCGGACGGAATCTCCACCGCTTCGATACGGCATTCCTCGGACGGGACTTGTTTCAGAACGCGAGCGGCCAGACGCGCCGGCGGCATCTCCGCCCCAAGGAGCGTTTTCAAGTCTTCCGGCTTCCGCGTCGCCGGCATCGCCGCGCGCGTCAGAGAGAAGGGAGTCTCGCCGGAGAACGACCGCACCGTATTTCCCGACGGACACACCCAGAGCGTAGAGTCTTCTTCCAGCTTGGTCGGCGGCTCGACCTCGACCGGAGTGTTCTCACCCTTCAGCCAGCGTGCGAACCAGCGGTAGACCAGCAATCGCGTGTCGTACGAAAGTCCATGAGGAAGCGGAGTCCCGCCCCAGCCAATGCGGTCTTCATGCCCGAGCACCGCGTAAACCTTTCGCAGCTTTTTAAACTCCTCCCAACCGCTCGAGATATAGCTCGGCGAGTAAGTCCCGAAGAAATCCCGGTCACTCACGCTGACGAATAGCGGCTTCGGAGCCAATGGATACAGCAGGTCCCAACGGTCGAAGCCGAGTGTGCCGGACTCGGGGAAATCCTGCTCCGCATCGTCGGTCGAACCCGGCGCGATGTAGTTCGCGCACGCGACGTTCTCGGTGATGCCGCTGCAAACCACAGCCGCGGATATGCGGTCATCGACCGCGGACAGAAACATGGTCGTCGTACCGCCGCCGGATTGCCCCGTGGCACCGATGCGTTTAGGATCGACCATCGGATGTGACGCCAGCACGTCCAGACTCCGCATTGCGTCCCACACTTGCATGCGCGTAGCGCTGTGACCCACGAGCAGCATCTGCCGACCGGCTTGCGAATGTTCGCTCGTCGGCGAACGCAACCGCGAGTGGGTTCCTGGGGCGTCCGGGTAATAGATCCGCTCGCCTTGACCCATCGGGTCGAAGCCGAGCACCAGGTAGCCCAATTGCGCCAAGCCCTGACAGCACCGCTGATACGTCGCCCCGGCCTTGCCATTCGCCGTGTGCCCCATCTGAAACAGCACGCCCGGGAACGGCGGCCGGTGCGATTTGGGGATGTAGAGGTTTGCCGGGACGTGGAGATTCGGCTGCGTTTCGTAGAGCAGTTTCTCAACGCGGTAGTGCTCTCGTTCAAATCCACCGACCGTCCGAACGTGAAGCGGCGTGCGTTCCGGCTGCCCGCCGATGATATTCCAGAACGTTTCCCGCGCCCACTGCTGCCGCCGCCGCACGGCGGCGTGCGTAGTGAGCGCCGCAATCTGCCGGTTTCGTTGTTGATATGCACGTGCGGCAAGTGCATCCAGCACATCCGGCAGGCACCGAAAATATTCGCGATACGCAACGCCGGGGTACGACGGGGAGGGAGTTACAGCCGGCGCGGCTCGCAATTGAAGAAGAGGCGGAAGAATCGAACAAGCACCGAGCAATTGGCGGCGGGTCATGGTTTTTCACTTTACATTTCTTTACGTGCTCCGGTCAACCCGTTTACACGGCCGCAGGACGTGTTGCCGTCCGTTTTCAATGACTTTGCCCTATATAAATCTGCACGCTTAAAAGGGAAAACGAAAGAAATCGCGCGATTTTCGCAGTTTACTCGCCGGCTTTCAGTTTCCGGACCGGCCAACTAAAGCAGCCGATTAATATTGTGATTCGACGCTATCGTGGTGCTCGGTCCGCAGCCATGCTTCTCAGGGCCTCTACCTCTTTGCGATGTGGTAGCGGCGGCGCCAGGGTGCTGTAAAATGTCTACGCGCAAGGAGCGCACGGCCACGCTCGCAGGTCAGACCGTATCGCATTACCGGGTTCTCGGCACGCTGGGCCACGGCGGTATGGGTGTGGTCTACAAGGCCGAAGATACCCGGCTGGGCCGCTTCGTCGCACTCAAGTTCCTGGCCGATGATCCGCTGCCCGATCCCCAAACGCGCGAGCGGTTTTACCGTGAAGCTCGCACCGCCTCCGCCCTCGATCATCCGCACATCTGCACTATCTACGAAATCGGCGAACACGACGGACATCCATTCATCGCCATGCAGTACCTGGAAGGCGAAACGTTGAAGCAACGCATTGGAGGCAAACCGCTCGAACCCGCGCAGTTGCTTGAACTCGCCGTCCAAATTGCCGGCGCGCTCGACGCGGCGGAACATAAGGGCATTGTTCATCGCGATATCAAGCCAGCAAACATCTTCATCACTCGCGAGGGTGTGGCCGTGGTGCTGGACTTCGGTTTAGCGAAGTGGACCGCGGCGGCCGCCGCACAATCCGGATGCCGTGCGGATGCTACCGCGGCCCCCACCGCGACTGTTGCGATAGATGATTTGACCAGCCCCGGCATGACGGTCGGCACCGTCGCGTACATGTCGCCGGAACAGACGCGCGGGGAAGAGTTGGATGCACGCAGCGATCTGTTCAGCTTCGGCGCCGTGCTCTATGAAATGGCGACTGGCTGTCAGGCGTTTCGCGGAAACACGCCGGCAGCGGTCTCCGCCGCCATTCTCTACGAAACGGTCACGCCTGCCCGCCGCGTCAATCCGCATCTGCCGGAGCGCCTCGAAGAGATTATCGATAAAGCTCTTGAAAAGGATCGCGAGTTGCGGTATCAGCACGCCGCAGAGTTGCGTGCGGACCTCAAACGCGTTCAACGCGACATCAACTCGGGCGCCCTGGCCCGCACTGCAGTTTCCGCGCCCGCAACCCACAAGAAATCGCGAATTGCCGCAGCCGTGGCTGTTGCATGCGCGCTCTGCGCCGGCGTGGGATACGGCGCCTATTCACTTCTGAACCGCACGCGCCCGCCTGAGTTCCGCGATTACACCATGCGTCAAATCACCGCGAGCGGCACCGCAACGCGAAGCGCGATATCCCCAGACGGCAATTTCATCGTGAGCGCGGAAGCCCAGAACGGCTTGCAGAGTCTCTGGCTGCGCAATGTCGCCACGCATAGCGACACTGAGATTGCGGCGCCGTCGCCGACCGTCTACGGAGCACTGGACTTTTCTCCTGATGGCAACTACATATACGTTTGCAAGTCCGCGGGCTCGCCGCAGGTCGACCTGTTTCGAATGCCGGTGCTCGGCGGCCCGCCGCAGCGCATCGTACAGAACATCAATAGCGGCCTCGCGTTTGCGCCCGGCGGCAAGCAGATCGCCTATCTTCGGACCAATGAGCCGTCCCCAGGGAAGTGGAGTTTGCTCGTCGCCAATTCGGATGGCAGCGGCGAGCGCGCACTATTGAGTGACTTCGGCCCCAACCGGCCCGACGATAACACCTGGCCGCCCGACGCTGTTCTAAGCTGGTCGCCGGATGGCGCTCGCATCGCCTTAGGCGTCGCGCACACGGGCAGCGGCGAAGAGATCGACCTCGTCGATCGAGAAAGCTGGCGCCGGACCATCTTTCTTCGCATGGACGACAAGCTGATCCGCTCGTTGGCGTGGTTTCCCGATGGCCGAGGTCTTCTCGTGAATTACGCGCTTAAAAGTGCGATACATTCCTGGATGATCGGATCGATCTCGTTCCCGGGAGGCGAGTTTCACGCCATCACCAACGATACGAGCTCGTACCGGGCGCACGGCATGTCATCCGATGGCAGATTTGTAACGGCAGTGCAGTCGAGGCTCACGCGGCAGCTTTACATCCTTCCGGGCAGCGGGTTTCAGCACTCCACACCGTCGCCTTTGCCTCTGCGGATTCATGACTTCGGCACGTTCAGTTGGGACACAGACGGGAAGCTTTTCATATCCGGGGACGGCAAGCTGTCGCGAACCCTGGCGGACGGCAGTTCCGAAATGGCTCTGCTGAATTTTCCAGGTCCGCTGCAGGTACGAGCGCCGGTACCGTGCGATGGCGGGCGCAAGATAGTGTTCGAGTGGGATTATCGCAACGGATCTCGAACCGTGAATGTCTGGCGCGCGGACGCCGACGGCTCCAATTTGACGCAACTGACGACGGGCCCCGATGGAGAAGACCCGGTGTGTGCGCCCAACGGCAAATGGGTTTATTACGTCGACTACACCAAACCGCAACCCATGCGCGCTTCTCTGGACGGCGGCCCGTCGGAACCCGTGCCCGGAAGCGCCGTCGCCGGCGGCTACTATTCTTTTGGCAACATTGCGCTGTCTCCGCGCGGCGACAGGCTGGTTTACCTGGCGATGGTTAAGCCCGCGGGAACCAATGCAGGACGGCTGAAGGCTGCGATTGTGAATCTGGCCGCGGGCGCGGGCGCTACTCCGCAACTGGTGGACGTAGACCAGCACATCTCCTACCCGCCCCAATTCACGCCCGATGCGAAAGCCATCGCTTATCCGATCGCTTCCAACAGCGGTGACAACATTTGGGTGCAGCCACTCGACGGCAGCCCGCGGCGGCGAATCACGAATTTTCCCTCCGACATGACCCGTGTGTTTTACTGGTCGCCGGACGGGAAAACGCTAGGCATCCTGCGCTCGCGGCTGACGTCGGATGTCGTTCTGTTGCGTGAATCAGCGATCTCATCGCAATGACTTCATGCTATCCGCCCGCCTGAGTCTTCGGATCTAGCAATTGACGCAGCCTTTCGGCCGATATCCCGCTACGGTCGCCCGCGACCTCGCGCACGGTGCGGCCGGACCGGTAGGCTTCCTTTGCGATAGCGGCTGCGTTCTCGTAACCGATCTCCGGCGCAAGCGCAGTGCACATGGCGAGCGATTGCTCCACGAATGCTCCGGCGCGCTCGCGGTCGGCTTCGAGGCCCCGTATGCAGCGCTCCGCGAAATTACGCGACGAAGCCGCGAGCAGGCCGATGCTCTCGAGCAGATCGTACGCCATCACGGGCATCATGACGTTCAATTCGAAATTTCCCGCGGCGCAGCACCATGCGATGGTCGCGTCGTAGCCGATCACTTGCGAGCAGACCATGACCAGGCTTTCCGCGATTACAGGATTCACTTTGCCCGGCATAATGCTGGAGCCCGGCTGCACGGCGGGCAGCTTCAATTCGCCGAGACCGCAGCGCGGTCCCGATCCCAGCCAGCGAATGTCGTTCCCGATTTTGGTTAACGTAACGGCGTACGTTCTGAGAGCGCCGCTCAGGAAGCAGACCGCGTCTTTGGCCGCCTGCGCTTCAAAATGGTTCGGCGCTTCCCGGAACGGCAGGCCCGTGCGCGAGGCGAGTTCACTGATGACGCCCGCGGCAAATCCGGGCACGGCATTGAGACCCGTGCCGACCGCGGTTCCGCCGAGCGGCAATTCATAGATGCCCTCCAGCGCGGCTTTCGCGCGCGCAGCGCACGCGCTCACCTGCGCGGCGTAACCGCTGAACTCTTGGCCCATGCGCATCGGCACCGCATCTTGCAGATGCGTTCGGCCGATCTTGATCACGTCATGGAACTGCGCCGCCTTCTCCTTCAGCGCGGACGCGAGGGCGTCCATCGCGGGCAGCAGATCGCTGTCGACCGTCGTTGCGGCCGCCACATGAATGGCCGTGGGGATCACGTCGTTGCTCGACTGTCCGCGATTGACGTGGTCGTTCGGGTGCGCCTGCGCGACGTGGCCGATCACCTCGTTGGCGTTCATGTTGGTGGACGTGCCGCTACCGGTCTGAAAAATGTCAACGACGAACTGAGCGTCGTATTTA
>JAICMB010000503.1 GCA_025929455.1 Bryobacteraceae bacterium
CACTGACACCGTAGAGCAAACGCGAGAAGCCGGCGAACGCTCGGGCTAGGATCAACGCGGTTACGACGCCGATGGCAATGCCGATGCAAGCGAGACGGAAACCCTGACCGAGGATCATTTGTAAGATGTCGCGTTTTCCGGCGCCGAGGGCCATGCGAATCCCGATCTCGTGTTCGCGGCGCGCGGTCGAATACGAGATTACGCCGTAGGTTCCAACGAACGCGAGCAGCAGGGCGAGAGCCGCAAAGGCGACCAGCAGGACCATCGGCAGGCGTTGACGTCCCATCGACTCCGAAACAAGTGCTTGCATGGTGCGGACGTTGTAAACCGGCTGATCGCTACCCGCCCGGTAAACGGCTTTCCTGATGGACGGCATAACGGCTGAGGCGTCGTGCGATGTACGTACGGCCAAAGCGACCTCGCCGCGGAATACCGGCACGGCGTCATCGGGTAGCTGGTAAAACGAGTAGTAAATCTGCGGTTTTTCACCCGCGGAACCATCCAGGCCGTAATGCTCGACGTGACCGACGACTCCCACGATGCGGGCTGTGACGTTGTGAGCGGCGCCCCAATGAGGAATCGTTATGGTCTGGCCCACGGCCTCGCGACCAGGGAAATAGGTGCGCGCCAGGATGGTATCGATCACGGCGACTAACGGTGAGTTGATATCATCGGCGCGCGAAAGCAGGCGTCCCTGCAAGAGCGGTATCTGCATGGTGCAGAGATAACCCGGACTAGAGGGATAGTAAATCGCGCGCGGGATCTCCGCCATGGATGTGGGCTGACGCAATCCCACCCAGAACGGGCCTTCGTTGAACGCCTTGCCCAGGGGGACGAGAGCCGTGATACCGGCCATCTGCACGCCGGGAATTTGGCGGATGCGTTCGACTAGCTGCCGATACGCGATTCTTACGCGCGATGGAGCCGCCGTCACGGAACGCGAAAGTCCGACCTGGAAGGTAATGACGTTGCGCGCATCGAAACCGGGATTCACCGCCCAAAGATTGCGGATGGTTCGCAAGAGCAAACTGCCACCCGTTAGCAGGACCAGAGCCACCGCGATCTGCACAATGACGAGAACACTCTGCGTGCGTTGGTGGGCGGACGAAGAGCCGCGGCCTCCTTCTTTGAGTGCCGCATTTATATCGGTGTTGGAACTCTTCAGCGCGGGCAGCGCGCCAAAAACGACGCCGACAACGATGGAAACGCCGAAGGCGAAGAAGAGGACAGGAACATTCAAACCGATATTCTCCGTGCGCGGCAAGCCTCCGGGTACGGCGGCGACCACGGCGTGAACGGCCCATTTCGCAACGGCGAGACCCAGTGCGCCGCCGGCAAGTGAAAGCATCAGGCTTTCGGCAACCAATTGCCGGACGATTTGCGCACGGCTCGCGCCCATGGCCAAACGGACCCCGAACTCGCGGCTGCGAGCGGCGGAGCGGGCGAGAACAAGATTCGCGACGTTCGCGCACGCGATTAACAAAACGAACCCAGCCGCGCCCAGCAGCAACAGCAGACTCCCGGCTACGTCCCCGACCATGAAGTGCGTCAACGAGTCAACATAACCATCCAAGCCACGCTCCTCGGCAGGATGGAGCCGATCGATGCGCGCCTGCACCACGTTCATCTCGGCGCGGGCCTGAGCGATGCCGACACCAGGCTTTAGGCGTGCGATGCACACGATGTCGTGTACGGTGCGATCGTTCTGATACAGTGGATCGCCGCGACCCAGAGGTGTGTACACGTCGGCCTGCTGGTTGTCGAAACGAAATGCCGGCTGTAGTACGCCGACGACGGTGTAGTCAGCGCCGTTCAACGTTATGGTGCTGCCGAGCGCCGCCGGCTTACCCGCAAAGCGCTCTTCGAAGAGATGGTGGCTGACGATCGCGGCCGGCGTCCCACCGATCTTGTCTTCCTCAGGCAGGAAATCACGGCCGAAGGCCAGCTTCACGCCGAGAGTGCTGAAAAACGACGACGAGACTTCTTTGCCGTTGACGTGCGCGGGCATACCGGGGCTCGCGATATCGAAACTTTGCGTGCGGAAGGCCGCGATTTGCTCAAAGGAACGGGCGCCGCGCTGCCAATCGAGGAAGTCAGGATACGAAAGTTCCGTCGCATGTTTCAGGCTTCGGTTGTAGATGAGCAAGCCGACCAGGCGATCGGATTGAGGATACGGCAGCGGATCCAAAACGACGCCTTCGAGGGCGCTGAAGATGGCGGTGTTCGCTCCGATGCCGAGGGCCAGAACGAGGATGGCGGCGACGGTGAACCCGGGCGTTTTCCGAAGCGAGCGAGACCCGTACCGGACATTCTGGACGAGGCGATCGAGCAGTTCCATTCGCTTGTTGCCACCATTGTGCGTTATGCGGCGGCAGGCTCGCGGAAGCATGGTGCTTCGGGCGCCATCGACGGCGCGAGTTCTGGTTTTTGCGAAACGAACTGAGCGGCGCTTTCGGCGTTTTGCGAAACGAACTGCTCTCGCTCGCAAACCTCTGAAACATCTTGGAGTTCGGCTCGCGTGGCGGCAATTTCGTGGAGTACTTTAAGCGCGCGATAGTAGGCGCGCTGGGCGGAGGTGGCGTAGCGCTGCACCTTTACGAGAGCGTCGCCGGGCTTGGAGAGCATGTACGCGGCGATGCGCTGGTCGGGGGTGCTGGGTTTGGCGTCTTCGCCGGCGGCGATGAGGGTCATGAGCGCGGCTTCGAGGCGCGCGGCGCGCAGGATGAGCCACTGCGATTCGGCGAGGTGGCGGACCAGGAGGATTTCGTCTTCGCCTTGTGGACGAAACGAACGGTCGAAGCCGGCCAGGAGGCGCTCGAACTGAACGGCGTCTTCGTGCGGGAGCACGATGGTTCCTCGGTCAGGGTTGGGCGTCGGTAGTGCGGTGGTTGCGGCCGGCGTGGCAGCGGCGGCAGCGGGGCGGCTAGTCAGCCAGGGATTCTTGTTGCGATTGCGCTTGCTCATGGCGCCCTCACGGTATCAGGCGAGGTCCCGAAAACGAACGCTGTTTTTGAGAAGTGGCTGTAAGTCAATGATGGAGTTGAACAAAAAGAGTGCCGCGGGTTGTGACCGGCAGGTAGGGTTACAATCGGTTTGGGTGCCGCAGAAACACAGCCCCAGGCTGTGGTCGTGGACACGCTGATTCATGGATTCTGCGTCACCCTTGCCTCGTGCTAGTTCACTCTTGCATGGTGCTGGTGATGTGTTCCGGTCATTTCGGAATCGCTCGATGCGGCCGGAAGAGCGGGTCTGGAGTGGCCAACCGTCGAAGCCGGGCATGGGCTACAAGGAACTGGGTCTCGCCAGTGAACCCGGGGCATCGTGCGGCGGTGGACGAGGCGGGTTTGGAAACCCGCCGCAGGCTGAAAGCCTGCCCCACCTCGGAGCGTCGGCGCGG
>JAICMB010000525.1 GCA_025929455.1 Bryobacteraceae bacterium
AAGCGCAGCACCGTGTCGTGCGTGCAATTCATTAGCAGTCCGGCACCCATCGCGTCGATCACCATCTGCTTGCCCGGCCGGTCCAGATCTACGCCGATCATGAGTCCTTCGCCACGCACTTCCTTAATAAAACCGAAGCGCCGCTGCAACTCGCCCAGCCGCATCCGGAAGTAGCTACCCGTCGTGCGAATGGAAGGCAGTAGCTCCTCAAGCACATCGAGAAACTCCAGCGCCACGCGGCACGCTAGCGGTCCACCGCCGAAGGTTGAGCCATGCATGCCCGCGCCGATCGCCGCCGCGGCGCGCTCGTTCACGGTCACGAATCCCATCGGAATGCCGCAGCCGACCGGCTTCGCCGCCACCACCACGTCCGGAAGCACCGGCGGGTCCAGGAGTTGATACGAGAAGTACGTGCCCGGCCGCCCGACGCCGCACTGCGTTTCGTCAAAGACGAGTAGCGCGTTAAAACGGTCCGCGAGTTCACGCGCCCTCCGCACAAATTCCGACGTCAGCGGGTTGATGCCGCCTTCGCCCTGAATGAGTTCCAGCACGATCCCGGCGGTGCGCTCGTTCACCATCTGTTCGAGCGCCACACAGTCGTTGCGAGGTGCAAACTTCGCGCCCGCGAGCATCGGCTCAAAGTCGCGGCGGTACTTCTCCTGGCCGGTGATCGACAGCGCGCCCATGGTCCGGCCGTGGAACGAATCGAGCAGCGACAGCATTTCGATCTTCTCCGGCGTGCCGCTCTTGTTGCCGTGCGCGCGCATCATCTTAATGGCGAGCTCGTTCGCCTCCGCGCCCGAGTTGCAGAAGAACGTACGCTGCAGTCCGCTCGCTTGTGCGAGCCGCTCGGCCAGCCGCCCGTGATATTCGTTGAAATACAGATTCGAGGTGTGGACCAGCGTGCGCGCCTGCTCACCGATCGCCTTCACGATGCGCGGGTGCGCGTGCCCCAGCGCGTTCACGCCGATGCCCGCGATCAGATCGAGATAGCGCTTGCCCTCGCTGTCGTACACATAGCAGCCCTTCCCTTTGGTTAACAGCAGCGGGTAGCGCGCGTAGTTCTGCAGCACGTAGCTGCTTTCGAGCGCGCGAACGCGATCCAGCGCGGAGGTGTCCTGCATCTCGGCGGTAGCGGTGGGCATATAGTTTCAAGCGTAAAGCACGGCGGCCTGCCGCACAATTGTCAGGGCTCACACAACAGATGCAGCACCACACTGCGCCGGTGCGGGTGCGCACGATGCTCGAACAGATACACGCCCTGCCACGCGCCCAGCGCCAGCCGGCCTTGATGCACCGGAATACTCAACTGCGTGTTCGTCAGCGCCGACCGTATATGCGAGGTCATGTCGTCCGGCCCTTCCAGCGTGTGCCGGTAGCGGCTGGTGTCCTCCGGTACCAGCTCCTCGAAGTAGTCCTTTAAGTCCTCGACCACATCCGGATCGGCATTCTCCTGAATGACCAGCGACGCGGACGTGTGCCGGCAAAATACGGTCAACAGCCCCGTTACGGGCCGCTGGCCGTGCACTCACGCCTGAATGTCGCGCGTGAAATTGTACAGGCCTTTGCCGCGCGTCGCGACCATAATCTCGTGCGTTGCCTGCCTCAAGTCGCTTATTCCACCGTCACGCTCTTGGCAAGATTGCGCGGCTGATCCACGTCGCAGCCGCGGCGCACGGCGATGTGATACGCCAGCAGTTGTAACGGCACCACTTCGAGGATCGGCAGCAGCAGCTCGGCCGCGGGCGGAATGTGAATCACGTAATCGGCCAGCTTGTGCATCTCCTCCGCGGCGTCGATGCAGCACAGCGCAATCACGATGCCGCTGCGCGCCCTCACTTCCTGAATGTTCGAAATCGTCTTCTCATATCGCAGCCGGCTTTCTTCGCTCGCGGGATCACGTGTCGCGATCACTACAACTGGCAGATTTTCGTCTATCAGCGCGTTGGGCCCGTGCTTCATCTCGCCGGCCGGATAGCCTTCCGCGTGAATGTAGGAAATCTCCTTCAGCTTCAGCGCCCCTTCTAGCGCGATCGGAAAATGCACGCCGCGGCCCAGAAACAGAAAGCCCGTCGAGCGGAACAGCCGCTTCACAAGGTCGTCATACACCGCATCGTGATCGAGAATCGATTCCAGCTTGCCCGGCAGGCGCACCAGGTCCTGCACCAGCGCGCGGCTCTCGTCATCGGAAATCGTTCCGCGCACCTGCGCCAGGTACATCGCCAGAATAAAGAGCGCCGTAAGCTGGCACGTAAACGCTTTGGTGGACGCGACGCCGATCTCGGGACCGGCATGCGTCAACAGTGACCCGGCGGCTTCGCGCGTAATCATCGCGCCCACCACATTACAAATTGCCAGCGTCTTCGAGCCTTTCTGCTTGGCTTCGCGCTGCGCCGCCAGCGTGTCGGCGGTCTCGCCCGATTGCGAGATCACCACAGTTAACATGCTGTTGTCTATGATCGGATCGCGGTAGCGGAACTCGCTGCCGTAGTCCACTTCCACCGGCATGCGCGCCAGCTTCTCGATCATGAACTTGCCCGCCAGCGCCGCGTGCCAGCTCGTTCCGCAAGCGATGATCTTCACCTGCTTGAACGCGCGGAACTCGTCGTCGCTGATGTCCATCTCCTCGAGGAACACGTGGCCGGATTGCTGCCCGATGCGCCCCAGCATGGTGTCGCGCACGGCCCGCGGCTGCTCAAAGATTTCCTTGAGCATGAAATGCTTGTAGCCGCCCTTTTCGGCCATGATGGGGTCCCACAGGATGCGCGAGACGTTCCGCTTAACGGGCTGTCCGTCGAAGTCGGTCAAGTGCACGCCCGCCGGAGTCAACGTGGCCAAGTCGCCGTCGGCCAAGAAAAACATATCGCGCGTGTGACTGAGTATCGCCGGCACGTCGGACGCTACGAAATATTCCCCCTCGCCGAGTCCGATCACTACTGGAGGGCCAGACCGCGCGGCAACAATTTTATTCGGATCGCGGCTCGAAATGGTGCTCAACGCGAACACACCAGTCAGGTCTTTTACCGCGCGCCGCACCGCCTCTTCCAAACTGCCGTTGAAATACTTCTCGATCAAATGCGCGATGACCTCGGTATCGGTTTCGGTCACGAACGTGTGGCCTTCGCGCTCGAGCTGCTGCTTTAAAGCGAGATAATTCTCGACAATTCCGTTGTGAACCACGACAATGTCGCCGCTGCAGTCGCGGTGCGGATGTGCGTTTTCTTCGGTCGGGCGCCCGTGCGTCGCCCAGCGCGTGTGGCCGATT
>JAICMB010000184.1 GCA_025929455.1 Bryobacteraceae bacterium
GACCGTAATTTCGCCGATGCGCAGCTCGGTGAAGTTCTGGCGGTGGCCGATGGTGCGCTTATATTGTTTTTTGCGCTTGAACTTGAAGACGATGACCTTTTTCCCGCGGCCGTGGCGGGCGATGGTGGCGCGCACGCGCGCGTTTGCGACGGCAGCTCCGAGCTGCGGTGTGCCGTCGTCGCCGAAGACGGCCAGAACGCGGCCCACTTCCACCTCGGCGCCGGCGTCGCCGGGGAGGGTTTCTACTTGAACTGTGTCGCCCGGGGTGACCCGGTACTGTTTACCGCCGCTTTCAATGACTGCGTACATGGTTGTCCCTTATGGATTTCGTGCGAGGGTCGAAAGATTTATGATAACCGGGCGGGGGTGGCGGGCGCAAACAGCGACGGCCCAGCTAATCATGCCGTAGCGCGGCCATAGGATCGATTCGAGACACCCTCCGCGCAGGAACGTACCCGGCCAGAATCGCGGCGTCGATGAGAATCACAATCGCCGCCGTCAGCGCCAGGGGATCGTTGGGTTTCATCTCGAAAAGAAACGACTGCACAAACTTCGACATTGCCAGCGCGAGAGGCACAGCGATGGCAGTGCCGGCCAGTGCCATGAATACGACCTTACGCAGAACCATTCCGACCACCGCACCGCTGCGCCCCGAGCGCCATGCGAATCCCGACCTCCCCCGTGCGGCGGGCAATGCTGTGCGACATCGAGCCGTATAGACCGACACAAGCAATTATGAGCGCCAGTACCGCGAACGCGGAACACAGATCGGCAAGCGTGATTTCCTGGCGCCAGCAGCCGATTGGCGATGTCCTAGCACGCGATCAGAAGATCAGTCCGACCAGCGTCATTAATACGTACAGCGGCTTTGAGAACCGCCGCCGCAGTGTGTCCAATCCCGCCGAACCGGGCTCGAGCGCCAGCCGGGAAGATTCGCCCGCTGCCGGCTGTTCGTCGCGGTGGTCGCCACCCAATGCCGAAACCGGGGCGCTAGTGGGCCTGCGCCTGCGCGAGACTAATGCCCGGCCGCAAGCGGGCCATGATCTCGACCGGAGCCGGCAGAGGGCGAAACGCAGAAACGAGACTCAAGCTTCAGAAGCGGCGAAGAGCGGCTCGAAGAGGGTGGGCAAAGAATTGGGCAAAGTGGCGAGAACGGGATGAGGCCGACTGTGATTTCTTGGCTGGAAGTTGTTTGGCTCCTCAGGTAGGACTCGAACCTACAACCCTTCGGTTAACAGCCGAATGCTCTACCATTGAGCTACTGAGGAGCGAGGTGGGATCGCTTTTCATTACATCAAAGCGGCCTCATGGTGTCAAATAGACCTATGCGCCTCTTTTTCCGCTATTGCGCGGTGCTGGCGGGCGCGGCGAGCCTGTTCGCCGCGGATCCCTTTTACCTCAAAAACGGCGATACGGTCGTCTTTTACGGCGACAGCATCACGGACCAGCGCCTCTACACGACCTATACCGAAGCCTATGCCGTCACGCGGTTCCCGAAGCTGAAGCTGCGCTTCGTCCATTCCGGCTGGGGCGGCGATCGCGTCGAGGGAGGCGGTGGCGGCCCCATCGATCTGCGCCTCAATCGTGACGTGATCACGTATCATCCAACCGTCGTAACGGTCATGCTCGGCATGAACGACGGCCGCTATCGGCCGTACGACGAGCCGGTTTTCAACCAGTTCGCGAGCGGCTATAAGCACCTGATCGACGCGGTAAAGGCGGCGCTGCCCGGAGTGCGCATGACCGTCATCGATCCATCGCCCTATGACGACGTGACGCGCGCGCCTCTGTTCGCCGGCGGCTACAATGCGGTGCTGATTCGATACGGCGATTACCTGAAACAGCTCGCGACGCAGGAGCACGCCGACTTCGCAGACCTGAATACAAGCGTCGTGGACGCCTTGAAGAAGGCCTACGCAACCGATCCCGAACTCGCGGCGCGGCTCATTCCCGACCGCGTTCACCCCGGCCCGGCAGGCCACCTGCTGATGGCCGAAGCCCTTCTGAAGAGTTGGAACGCACCATCTGTCGTCAGCGAAGTCGATCTCGATGCGGATTCCGGAACAGTGAAGCACGCGGAGCAAACGGACATTACCGGCGTAAGCAAAACCGGCGGGCTGACCTGGACGCAGCAGGATGCCGCGCTGCCGATGCCCCTCGAAAAGTATCCCGGCGATGCGTTGATGACGCTCGCGCTGCACTCCTCCGATTTCATGGATGCGCTCGACCGCGAGATGCTGCGCGTGACGGGGCTGCACGACGGCAGCTACACGCTGCGGATCGACGACACACCCGTCGCAACGTTCACCAACGCGCAGCTTGAGAACGGCGTCAATCTGGCCGGATATAAAACGCCGATGTCCGCGCAGGCGGCGGACGTGCTCGCGCTGACATACAAGCACAACAACATGCATTTCGCCCGCTGGCGCATGGTGCAGGTGCCGCTGGCGAAGAACGACTATCGCAGCACGGAACAAGCCTTGCACGCGATGGACGCGCTCGAAGACGAGATTGTGGACGCGCAGCGGCAGGCCGCGCAGCCGAAACCGCATCAATACTCGTTGAGCCTGCAGTAACGCGGCTGGACGTCGGAACGAACCGCCTCCCCCGTGACCTGCGAAACTAATGGACATGAGAATCCTCGTGGTGGAGGATGAGAAACGCATACAGGATTTCCTGTTGCGGGGGCTGCAAAGCGGCGGGTACGCCGTGGATGTTGCCGGCAACGGCGCGAGCGCGCTCGACATGGTGCATGCCACCGAGTACGATCTGGTGATTCTCGACCTGATGCTGCCCGACATGGACGGCCTGACGGTACTCGAGAAGCTTCGTAACCGCAAAGTGAGCCCGCCGGTGCTGATTCTGAGCGCGCGCGACGCCGTCGACGATCGCGTCAAGGGCCTCGAACTCGGGGCGGACGACTACATGGTGAAGCCGTTCGCGTTCGTGGAATTGCTGGCGCGCGTGCGGGCTCTGCTGCGACGCGGGCAGCCCATACCGGAGCGGCTGCAGGTCGGCGAACTGGTGCTCGATTGCATCCGGCGGAAGGTGACGCGCAACGGCGAGAACATCGAGCTGGCCCCGAAGGACTTCAGTATTCTCGAATACATGATGCGCAACCGCGGCCGCCCGCTCAGCCGGACCATGATCGTCGAACACGTCTGGGACATGGACTATGACGGGCTGACCAACATCGTCGATGTTTACATCCGTCATTTGCGCAGCAAAATCGACGACCGCTTTCCTGCCAAGATGATTCACACTGTACGCGGAATCGGCTATATGCTCGATGTGCCGGACAAAGGCAGCGCACCGGCCACGCCCGCCGCACCTTCCGCCGAAGGCACGCCGCAACAGCAGTTTTAGCGGGCTTTATGGCGGTTCGCATCTTCCGTTTCACGCGCGGGCTTCGGTTTCGAATCGCCGTCAGCTATGTAGTATTCTTCGGAGTACTGCTCGTCCTCATCGGACTATTCTTCCGCCAGACCCTGCAGACCACCTTCGAGCAACAGGAGGAGCAAGCGCTCGAAGAAGAGTGGGGCGCGGTAAAAGGCTATCTGCGGCTCGGTCCGCAGGGCTGGGACTTTTTCTACGACCGCCACGACCCGGAAGAATCGTTCATCGTGAACCGCATCCGGCGCGTATACATCTTCACCGACTCGGCGGGTCACGTGCTGCAGTCGTCGCCCATCTACGACAGCATCGGCCGGGAGCAGCCGGCGTTTATCGAGGGAGTGGTGAGCCACAACGACCGTGGTTTTCTGACGCGGCGCGCGCCGGATGGAACCGTATACATGATCCGTTACGGCGTGCTGTGGGACGAACACCGCCACCGCTACTTCCTAGCGGTTGGCCGGCCCATATCGGACAACACCCACGTGATCCGCGAGTTCGCGATCAAGTATTTCAGTTGGCTGCCGCTGGTTTTGTCTGCTAGCGCGCTGTTGGGCTGGTACATGGCCGGCCGCGCGCTGGCGCCGGTGAACCGCGTGGCAGAGGCGGCGCAGCGCATTACGCACTCCAACCTGGACACGAAAATTCCATTGCGCAACGCCCGCGACGAGCTTGACCGGCTGATCGAAGCTTTCAACAGCATGATGGAGCGGCTGCGGCTATCGTTCGAGCAGATACAGCAGTTCTCAACCGATGTTTCGCATGAGCTGCGCACACCGCTGACGGTGATACGCGGGCAACTCGAAGTCGCGATGTTCACGTCCAACTCGGTCGAGCAATACCGCGAGGCCATGATCAATGCGCTCGAAGAGGTGGAGCGGCTGTCGAACATCGTACGCGCGCTGCTTCTGCTGTCGCAGGCGGAATCAGGCCGGCTCGTATTGCAGAGGACGCCCGTGGACCTCGCCGCGGTCGTTCGTGACCTTGTCGATCAGTACAAGATATATGCCGAATCCGCCAATGTGCGGTTGTCGGCGGAGGCGAGCGGCAGCGCCGTCATCGATGGCGACCGGATTCAGATCGAGCGCATGATCACGAACCTGCTCTCGAACGCGATCAAGTACACGCTGCCCGGGGGACAAGTTCACGTTACGGTTGAACCGCACGATGACATGGCACGCCTGATTGTCGCCGATACTGGGGTCGGCATTCCGGCGGATCATCTGCCGCATATATTTGAGCGCTTCTACCGCGTGCCGTCCGCCGATCCGGAAAAGGGTATCGGCCTGGGCTTAAGTTTCGTCGCGTGGATCGTGAGAGTGCACGGGGGTACGATCGCGGTGGACAGCACTCCCGGACAAGGCTCGCGCTTCACGATCGACTTGCCTTGCACACCTGGCGCCCAACCGCTGCTTGCGGAAGCGGCCGAGCTTAACCCGATCAGCAACGCGTCCTGACAAGCTATCGTTCGATCCGCTATTATTCTCTCGAGGATTTGCCGCTGAGCGCCGTCCGATAACTCTCCTTTTCGTGATCCATCGAACATTGAAATATTCGTGTGTCCAAGGAGCGTTAAGTGTATCCAAATTGGTTCGAAACATTTTTTGAAGGCCTCGCGATCGACATGTGGCGCGAGGCTTTCACGCCTGCGCAGACGGCCGAACAGGCCAACTTCCTTCTAGAGCATTTGCAACTACGGCCCGGGATGGGCGCTCTCGATGTGCCGTGCGGCAATGGCCGGCATGCGATCGAATTAGCGCGGCGCGGCATCCACATGACGGGCGTCGACCTTTCGACGGGCTTCCTCGACGAGGCGCGCCGCAACGCGCCCGCGATTGAATGGCTCCGGCGTGACATGAGGCGCCTGCCATGGCGCGACCGCTTCGACGCGGCGTACTGCTGCGGCAACAGCTTCGGCTACTTCGATCACGACAACTGCCAGAAGTTCCTCGATGCGGTAGCATCCGCCCTGAAGCCCGGCGGCCGTTTCATCCTCGAAAGCGGAGCAGTTTCGGAGTCGATCCTACCGGCGCTTCAGCCGGAACGCTCGCTGCGCGTCGGTGCCGTGGACTTTCACAGCCGGAACACGTACGATGCCGTCGAGGGCCGTTTGGACATTACGTATACGTTCACGATGGGTGACCGCAGGGAGGTAAAGCCCATTCACCAGTGGGTGCATTCGGCGGCGGAGATCGGGCGCATGCTTGTGCGCAGCGGCCTCGAACCGCTCGACGCGTTCGGCGATTTCGAAGGCGGGCGGTACATGCTCGGTTCGCCGCGCTTTATTGTCGTTGCGCGACGGGCGGCGACGTCCAGACCCGCGCGAAGTACCGAACCTTCCAATTAGGTCAGTGTTGAAGTCCAACTCGGTAGAGCGATACCGCACGTACACTCCGCAGCTCACGCGAAACGTGACCGAGGCTATGATCAATGCGCCCGACTGAGGTGGAACGAGAAGCAGAACGGTCGGCAGTGTGTGTTAGGCGCCGAGGGCCGGTTCGAAACCGGCCGCAGGTTGAAAACCGGCCCACGGCGCGATGCGCGCTTGCAAATCGCATGTCGAGTTCGCCACACTGCCGGTGTGCCCTACACGTTTCTACGCGGGTTCATCGGCGCGTTCTGTGTGATCTTCGCTTATCCGTTCGGGCGCTCGGTGATTCGGCTCCGGAGAGGGCAGGAGCGGCAAAGTCGCACTCTGGCATGGGCGCTGCGCACGTTGGTGTGCGGAGCAGCGGTCGCGTTCCGCACCGGATTCGATCTCACCACGATTCTGGTCTATGCGCTCGCTGCGCTCGCATTTCTCGCGGGTGTGTACAACGAGTGGCGGCCCAAGCACGAAGAAGATCTCACGGGTCAGATCTTCCCGCCGAAATAGCCTGGCCGCACGTCTCGAGGTGTAAAGATCCGCTTGAGCATCTGCTCATCGGGCTGGAGCGCCGATGCAACGCGCAATCGCATCTTTTCGGGAACTCAGGCCCGGACGAAACGAGGCAGCGGGCGCTGCCCCACTGCAGACCGTTACGGTTTGAGGGCGAGGTAGAAGTCGCGGCCGTAGCCGATGTCGCCGGCCATGCCGAGCGCGGCGGCATCGTGGACTTCAGGGATAAAGCCGGCCGCTTCGAGACCGGCGAGGACGTCGGTGCGGGAATGATGCCGCTGCTTCATCATGAAATCTGAACGGACCCAGCGGTTATGGTCGCGGCGCACGACGGTGATGGCGCAAGTTGCGAGTTTCGTGCGCGGAAAATACGCACCGCGGGCGACGCTGACGGCGTTCTTATCGACTGTCGATGAAGTGCGCGCCCACAAATGCATGTACGCTTCTTCGCGGTTGAGGTCGAAGACGAAGC
>JAICMB010000639.1 GCA_025929455.1 Bryobacteraceae bacterium
ATGGCGCTGGCGGGAACGCATGACCTGCCGTGCGTACTGGTTCCGGGCGGCGTGACGCTGCTCGCTGAAAATGGCGAAGACGCCGGGCGTGTGCAGACCATCGGCGCGCGCTACTCGCATGGGCAGATCACGCTCGAAGAGGCCGCCGAGATGGGTTGCCGCGCATGCGCGACGCCGGGCGGCGGCTGCCAGTTCCTGGGCACCGCGGCGACCTCGCAAGTGGTTGCTGAAGCGCTCGGCATGACGCTGCCGCATGCGGCGCTGGCGCCCTCCGGGCATCCCATCTGGCTCGATATGGCGCGGCGGTCGGCGCTCGCGTTGATGGAGATGGAAGCGCGCGGCATCAAGATGAAAGACATTCTGGTGGACGCGGCGCTCCAGAACGCGATGACGGTGCATGCCGCGTTTGGCGGGTCCACGAACCTGCTGCTGCACTTGCCGGCGGTGGCCCACGCGGCCGGACTCGCGCGCCCGACCGCGCAGGACTGGGCGCGCATCAATCGAAGCGTTCCGCGGATTGTGGATGCGCTGCCGAACGGCCCTCGCAATTTCACGACTGTGCAGGTGTTCCTGGCCGGCGGCGCGCCCGAAGTGATGCTGCACCTGCGCCGCGCGGGCTTGCTCGATACGCGAGTGTTGACGGCATCGGGCGAGACACTCGATCACGTGCTCGATTGGTGGGAGAAAAGTGAGCGGCGCGCGCGCTTGCGTGACGTGTTGAAACAGCAGGACGGCGTCGATCCCGACGACGTGATCATGTCGCCCGAGGAGGCGCGCCATCGCGGCGTGACGTCGACCGTTTGTTTCCCGCACGGCAACCTTGCGCCCGACGGCAGCGTAATCAAGAGCACTGCAATCGATCCGAGCGTCGTCGACGCCGACGGCGTTTACCGCAAAACCGGCCCCGCGCGCGTGTTCACCACCGAAGCAGCGGCCATCGCCGCGATCAAACACGACCTCATTCAACCCGGCGATGTGATGGCGATCATCTGCCGCGGGCCGATGGGATCCGGCATGGAGGAGACCTACCAGGTCACTTCCGCGCTGAAACACCTGCCGTTCGGCAAACACGTTGCGGTGATTACCGATGCGCGATTCAGCGGCGTTTCGACGGGCGCGTGCATCGGACACATCTCGCCTGAAGCGTTGGCCGGAGGGCCGCTCGCGAAGCTGCAGGACGGCGACTTGATCGAGATTGTCGTCGACCGCAACAGTCTCGAAGGCAGCGTGAATCTGGTCACGGCCGACGGCGGCCGCGATGGCGGATCGCGGCTGCTGCGCGAGCGTGCACCGCGCGCCGATTTGCATCGCGACGCGCAACTGCCCGATGACACGCGCCTGTGGGCGGCATTGCAGGATGCGAGCGGCGGCACGTGGGCAGGCGCTGTTTACGATGTAGACGCGATCATTCGCGTGCTGAACGCGGGAAAAGCCGCCCTCGCCGCGCGCGCATGACGTTGCAGTGGGGCGGCTGTGGTTGCGTGCATGCGCGAAGGACAGGCAGCAAGACTGCCTGTCCCACTCTGTCCTACTTCGCCGCCCAGTACGCGCGGTGGCCGATGTAATCCGGGTCCGGAAGGTTCGCAAGGATGATGCGGCGCAGTTCCAAAATATCCGTCTCGCCCTGCTTCTGATACAGCACTTTGCCGCCGGGCGCGAGCAGCACGGTATACGGCACGCTGCCCTCCCACTTCGGCTCGAACGCCGCCTGCATTGCATAGGTGTCGAATGACGAGAACTGCAGGTTGCGCCCGGACGCGTGCAACTTCTGCAGCAGCTTCATGACGCCGGGCTTCTCATCGGGCATGTTCGTCGACACCGTGATGAAATCGAAATCGCGCAAGCGGTACATGCGGTAGGTCGTTTCCATGTCGGGCAGTTCATGCACGCACGGGCCGCACCACGTGGCCCAGAAATCGATCAGCACGACCTTATCGGTCGGGTTCTGCCGGAGTTTCTTCAGCTCATCGGCGCTGATGGCGTCCAGGCGCACCGGTTCCGCTTCGATCTTCTTCATCTCGGCGGCGCGGCCCGCCTCTTTCGAAATCCATTTTGTGGAGCAGCCGAACACGCCGGTGTGCGTGACCGGCGGCTCCTTTCCCGCGAGCAGCGCTTCGATGGCGTTGCGCGCATCTTGCGTTTTCACCAGCGATTCGCGCTGGCTGTTGTCGACGCGGCCCTCGTACCGCAGCTTGCGCTGCTTGTCGAAGATGAACACGTGTGGCGTTGCCACCGGGCCGTACTTGTTCGCCACCGCCTGCGTTTCACCGTCGTATAAGTACGGGAAGTTGAAATGCCGGTACGCGGCGCGAATCTTCATTTCGTCGAGGCTGTCGCTCACGTCCGTGTAGCCAAGCTCATCGAGGCGCACGGCGTTGGGGTTGTTCGGCTGAATCGCAACGAGCGCCACGCCGCGGTTCGCGTAATCGGCCGCGAGCTTCTTAATGCGGCTTTCGTATAGCTGCGCGGTCGGGCAGTGGTCGCACGTAAACACGATCACGAGCAAGTTCGCTTTCGCGTAATCGCTCAAGCGGTGGGTGCGGCCATCGATGCCGGGCAGCGCGAAGTCGGGTGCAGGCGAGCCGAGCGGAAGAATCGGATGCGCCTCATCGGCGAAAGCGGAAACGCAAACAAGCAGAAGCGCGAA
>JAICMB010000064.1 GCA_025929455.1 Bryobacteraceae bacterium
ACCAGAGTGGCCAGCGCTTCGCCTTCCACTTCCTCGGCGATCACCAGCAGCGGCTTGCCCGAACGCGCGATCTGCTCCAGCACCGGCAGCAGGTCCTTCATGTTGCTGATCTTTTTCTCGTGGATGAGAATGTACGGATCTTCGAGCACGCACTCCATGCGGTCCGGGTCCGTGATGAAATACGGCGACAGATAGCCGCGGTCGAACTGCATGCCTTCGACGGTCTGCAGCTCGGTGACCATGGTCTTGCTCTCTTCAACGGTGATGACACCGTCTTTGCCGACCTTCTTCATCGCTTCGGCGATGATGTTGCCGATCGTGGTATCGCCGTTGGCCGAAATGGTTCCTACCTGCGCGATGGCGTCGCCGCTCACCGGCTTGGAAAACTTCTTCACTTCGTCCACAACCGCTTCCACCGCGCGCTCGATGCCGCGCTTCAGCGCCATCGGATTCGCGCCGGCCGCGACGCTCTTCACGCCTTCGCGGAAGATGGCCTGCGCCAAAATGGTCGCCGTGGTGGTGCCATCGCCGGCCGTGTCGGAGGTCTTCGAAGCGACCTCGCGTACCATCTGCGCGCCCATGTTCTCGAGCGGGTCCTTCAGCTCCACTTCCTTCGCCACCGTCACGCCGTCTTTCGTGATGGTCGGCCCGCCGAACTTCTTCTCGAGGACGACGTTGCGCCCCTTGGGTCCCAGCGTCACCTTCACGGCATCGGCTAATTGGTTGACGCCGCGCAGAATGGCCTGCCGGGAGTTCTCGCTATATACGATTTGCTTTGCTGGCATATTTTTTTACCCTCTTGTGCCTGCCCGCATCCGCCGCTTAGGCGACCTTGGATGCCTTCTTGTTGGCAGTGCCCTCCATAACGCCGAGGATCTCTTCCTCGCGCATGATCAAAAGCTCTTCCCCGTCCAGCTTGATGTCGCTGCCGGAGTATTTGCCGAACAGAATCCGGTCTCCCGGCTTCACATCGAGCGGAATCACCTTCCCGTCCTCGAGGCGCTTGCCCTTGCCGACGGCCACCACTTCGCCCTCCTGAGGCTTCTCCTTCGCGGAGTCAGGAATATACAGGCCGCCCTGCATGGTCTCTTTCTCCTCGATCCGTTTCACTACGACGCGGTCGTAGAGCGGTCGAATATTCATGGTCTCAAAAACCTCCCGAAAATCGCTTGAAATTTTAGGTTCGGAATTGGAGCGTTAAGCTCCGTTCAGAATATTAGCAGAGTTGGAGGAGGAGTGCCAATATCTTGCCGTAAGTAGCTGAATATAAAACGCATATTTAACTTGACGGTAGGGCGGCCAGTCTTGCTGGCCGCCGTCGGCGCGCACCATCTAGTCCGGCGAAGGCGCGATTGCTGCCGTCCGCAATGCCTTCGAAAACGCCGACCGCACATACTAAGAATAAGCTTATGCACGACATGCAATCCGAATCCGAAACGTTTGCCAGCCTGTATCGTCGCGCGTTCGTCGAATACGGCACACGCGCGCTATGGAACAAGCGCATGCTCGAGCAACCCACTCCGGAAGACGCCCTGGTCATTGCGCGGGCACTGCGCATCGAGGGGGACCGGCAAGGCCGCAAGCTCGCAGAGCAGATCGAGAAGGCATGCCGTGCCGCTCTCTAAAGCCCAGACCGGAGTCCTCCGCCTGATAGCCGCGCACCGGAATCCGGACAGCTATGTTGCGGGAGGGGCTGCGCTGAACCGTGCCGCCCCGCGGTATTCCGGCGACATCGATGTGTTCCACAGCCGTGAAGAACGCGTTGCGTTCGCCGCCGACGCCGATGCAAAAACGCTGGAGTCCGCGGGCTACCGCGTACAATGGATCCGGCGTTTGCCGGCAGTTTACACGGCCGAGGTTTCCGGACCGCCGGGCGCGACGCATCTCGAATGGGTCGTGGACAGCGATTTTCGATTCTTCCCGGTCGTGCGCGATGACACCTTCGGATACGTCCTGCACCCGGTTGATTTGGCTACGAACAAAGTCATGGCCGCTGCCGGCCGTCGCGAAGTGCGCGACGTTGTCGATGTTGTCACGGTCCATGAGACGATTCTTCCGCTTGGCGCCGTAATATGGGCCGCTGTCGACAAATCGCCGGGCTACACTCAGGAAGGATTGATTGCCGAGATTCGCCGCAACTCCCGCTATCCCGCGGCGGAATGGCGCGCGATAGCCACTGCCGAACCGATCGATCCCGATATCATCATGGCCAAGTTCCGTGCCGCACTCGATGATGCCGAGGCATTCGCCTCGCGCATGCCGAGCGACAAAATCGGATTGCTCTTCCTTCAGGGAGGAAAAGTCGTGCAGCCGGATCCGGCGCTGCTACCGCATTATCAGACTCACGGCGGTGAGCTACGCGGTCACTGGCCTGCTAGCGGCGAGATCACAGCCGCGATGATCGAACGGTATAAGTCCTGAAAGTCGCCGAAGTTTCGTCCGCGTACTATGCGCATCACGATGCAGCCGCCGCTGTTTCGGGCACGAGCGCCGGCATGGGCTCTTCTTCCACCACTAGCGACGATGGCACGCGTTCATTCAGCAGCAGCTCCGTCGCCATCACTTCCGGCGCGGAGTGAAAATACTGCTGCAGCGGATTGTCGAACAGCGCGTTGCAAATGGCCAGCAAGCTCATGCCTTGATGATGTGCCATCCAACTGCGAATCACCTCGGCGCCGTTGCTCGTATAGTCGATGGCTTCATAGAATCCGTAGTGCCCGGTCCAGCCGTACTCGGCCATGCGCGTGAGATTTTCGACCGCCGCGCGCGGATCCACCGCGAGTGCGAGGAACGTTGAGTACGGCGAGATCACGACCGGGGCGACCTCGGTCTGTTTCATCGCGAGCGCAGGAACGCCGAATGCGCAGTATCCGTAGTCGCCGCCTTCTTCACCGCGGCACGCCGATTCGGAAATGCCCCAGGGCACTCCGCGCGACCGCGCGAATTCCTTCTGTGCGCGCACCACTTCGGTCGCGCTTTGCCCCGTGATGGTATCGGCGTAATGCCGCATCCACAGCATCGGCATCAGATATTCGAACATGGTGCCGGTCCACGAAACGAGCACGCGCGCGCCACGGTACAGCGTGTGCGAACGGCCCAAGTGGAACCACGCCTCTTGCGGAACATCACCTTTTGCGATTGCGACGAAACAAGCGATGCGCGATTCCGACGCCAACAGGTCGTAGCTGGACGGCTCCAAACGGTCCGCACCTGCGTCGTAGCCCACCGAAAGAACCTTTTTGCGCCGATGGTAGAGGAAGCTGAAATCCATCGCCGCCGCAAGTTCACCCGCGCTGTTGGCAATGGCGCGCAATGCGGCAACTTGTTGTTCCGAATCCCGCCGGTTCTGCTTCGCGGACGCGAGAGCCGCCTGGCGCAGCGTCCACAGTGCCGCGACCAGATTGCCGCTATCCACCGTCGAAACGAAGCGCGGCTCCAAAGGCTGTAGCGTCTGGCCGTCGTACCAGTTATAGAGATGACCGCGGTATTTGGACAGGCGCGACACGGTCTCCAACGTCTGGCCGGTTTCGAAAATAAAGCCGGCTGTATCGAGGAATCCGAGTTGCACCGCGGCCACGCGCGCGTTCAGCAGCATGCCCAAATTCGTAGGCGACAGCCGATGAACGGCATTTCCGTTCTCGCGCACGCTGTCGGGACTGAGCCAGTTTGTCGCCGGCGAACTCCAGTCGTGGAAAAAGCGCCAGATCTTCTCCGCCGATTCGCGCAGCATTTCGTCGGCGCCGCCGCGCAGTTGCCGATTGCTGGTGCGAGGCGGGCGGTTCAGCCAGTAAGAAATCGCGCGCGAAACAAACCACAGCAGCAGCACAGGCCCCGCCTCGGGCAGCGCCGCAGGACGGACCAGAAACAGCACCAGGCCGAGTGCCGCCGCAATCCAGGGCGTCCACTCGAAATAACGATCGACGGTGGACTTCCGCCGCGCGGCGCTCTCCGCTTCCGCGGCCGTTTCCCATTCGAGCAGCTTGCGGCGCGTCACGGACACGCGCATGACCGAGCGGACGATCGCGTCGATGGACAGCAGCGCCTGATGCAGCAGGAAAATGACGTTTAGCAACGCCATCAGACTGCCCTTTGCAAAACTGCCGATGGTGTCACGGGACCACGCGCCGAACCGCCGCGTTCTCCACGGCACCCGCAGGAGCGAGAACAGCAGATTGGCTACCACCGGCATGAACAGCATCGCGAGCGTGACCACCGTCCAATACAACGCGCCGCCCGGCAAGTAAAACCAGCCCGCGAGGAACAGCAGCAGCGTTGCAGGTTCAATGACGCTGCGGCGCAGATTGTCGAGAATCTGCCAGCGCGAAATGGGCGCGATCGGATTGGGCGTGATGCGGCCGTGGAAGTCAGGCACCGACGCGCGCAGCCACCGCGTAATCTGCCAATCGCCGCGCACCCAGCGATGCTTCCGGCGGCTGTACGCGCTGAAGTGCGACGGATAATCGTCGATCAGCTCAATATCGGAAACCAGTCCCGCGCGCGCGTAGGACCCCTCGATCAAATCGTGGCTGAGCAGCGTGTTGTCGGGGAAGCGATGCTGCAGCACTTCTTCGAGTGCATCGATGTCGTAGATGCCCTTGCCGGTGAAAATGCCCCGGCCCTAGAGGTCCTGATAAACGTCGGACACGGCGCGCGTGTAGATGTCGAATCCGGTCTGTCCGGAGTAGATGGACGCCAGGCGGCTGCGCGATGCCGACTCGACACTGATGCCGATGCGCGGCTGCAAAATGGCGTAGCCCTCGGTCACGATCTTCCTCGCCGCGTCCACCACCGGGCGATTCAGCGGATGCGCCATCGCGCCCACCAGCCGTGCCGCCGCGCCGCGCGGAAGCTGCGTGTCGGAATCGAGCGTAATCACATAACGAACCCCGCTCAAAGCACGCAAGTTGCCGGCCTTGACGGGGAAGCTATCGTACCGCCCGCGCAAGAGTTGATTCAGATCGAGGAGCTTGCCGCGCTTGCGCTCCCAGCCCATCCAGCGGCCTTCGGAAGCGTTGTAGATGCGGTGCCGGTGGAAAAGGTAAAAGGGCGTGGCATCGCCATTTCCGTAAGTGCGGTTGAGTCCGTCGATGAGTTCGCAGCACAACTCGGCCAGTTTGTCGCGTTCGTCTTCGGGCCGGTCGGCGTCGGGACAATCCGTCACCAATGCGAACGACAGATTCGGATCGTGGTTTGCGAGGAAACGGATTTCGAGGTCGAGCGCCAGCCCGCGCACCTGCTCTTCGTTCAGCAGCAGCGCGGGAACGGCCACCAGAGCGGCAAATTCTTCCGGAACGCCCTCGGAAAAGTCCAGCTTCGGCAACGGACGCGGCCGCAACAGCGACGTCGTCAGGTGATTCATGAACTCCACTGCGGCTTGGGTCGCGGGGAGGATGAGGAGGAAAAATCCCGCCAATACGGGTGTAAGCGAATTGAGCGCGGTAAGCAGTCCGATGACGATCACGAACGTGACGATCTCGATGCCGCTGAGATAAAACCCGTTGGGATGCTTGAGCAGCGCGTCCCGCAAACGCTGCGGAAAGCTGGGGCGGTATCCTGCCGCGCGCCGCAGCGCCGGGAGGCCTGCGTCGATCAGATAAAAGCCGACGTGGGTGCGGCGAAATAACGCGGGATGCTTTCCGGCATGACCGCGCGCGTGCTGCGCTGCTTGCCGCGCCATGGCGATAGCCATTTCCGCAATTTCGTGCTCGGAATGATCCGAGCACTTCGCTATATCGGTGATCGCATTGCGATAAGTGTCGCGGCTGTCGGCCTCCGTCGCGGCGTATGCGCCCGCAGGGTCGCGCTCCAGAATGCGCTCGACAACGCTCGCCGCTTCGAACAGGTCCTGCCATTGCGCTTCGGAAATACGCCGTAAGCTCGCCAGCAACGCGGGAATTGTTTCCGCGGGTCCCTCCGCTAGCTGCTCCAATAACACGAGTTCGAGCTCGGGCCGCATAGCCCACAGCTCGGCCATTTGCAGTTCGCAGCGCTCCTGATAACCCGACAGGAAAGCGATGTAGATCTCTTCAGAAAACTCGTACTCTGACGCGGCCAGCAGATCGCGCGCCGCCGCGTACGCGCGCGTGTTGACGGCCGAGTCTCCTTCGACGGTTACCGCCGGCAACTCTCGAGTCACCTTCGCGGCATCGCTCACGTCCCGAGCGGCGCTGCGCACCAGCCGGAAGTTTTCGAACAGCCACCGCCCGCTCTCGCCCGTTCGTTCCGCTTGCCGCCGCGCGAGCGCTTCCGTCAACTGCCGCACGTGATGTCGCAACTCGTCCACGCCGGCGGGCTGCGCTACCGCCTTGTGGCGATTCGCGGCTTCCCGTCCGGCCGCACGCAGGTCCTTCTGCGCCGTGCCGGCCTGCACCCCCTGTACTGTCCCTGTATCAGAAATTATCATCGGTAACTTGATGCCTGCAGTTCAAACATGTTCGCGTAGCTTCCGCGCAGCTCCATCAGCTTTGCGTGGCTGCCGCTCTCAGAGATGCGGCCGTCTTTCAGCACCACGATGCGGTCCGCCATGCGCACAGTGGAGAAGCGATGCGAGATCAGCAGCGCCATTTTTCCGGCCGTGAGGTCGGCGAAGCGTTGGAACACTTCGTATTCAGACGGTGCGTCCAGCGCCGCGGTGGGCTCGTCGAGAATGAGCAGTTGCGCGTCGCGCAGATACGCCCGCGCTAGAGCGATCTTCTGCCATTCGCCGCCGGATAGGTCGACGCCGCCTTCGAAGCGCCGTCCCAACAATTGCTCGTATCCGCGCGGCAACCGCCGAATGACTGCATCCGCGAGGCTCTTGCCGGCGGCGGTCTCGATATTTCCGTTGTGGTCCGCGATATCGATGCACCCAACCGCAATGTTCTGCCGCGCGCTCATCTCATAGCGCATGAAGTCCTGGAAGATCACACCGATTTCACGGTGCAGCGCGTCCAGATCGTACTCGCGCAGGTCCACGCCGTCGAGTAGAATGCGCCCGCCGGACGGATCGTACAAGCGCGTCAGCAGCTTCACGATCGTGGTTTTGCCTTCGCCGTTTTCACCAATCAGCGCGATGCGCTCGCTGGGGTCGATGCGAAGATCCAACTCGTTCAGCACCAGCCGCGAGCTGCCCGGATACGAGAACGAGACTTTGTCGAACACGAAGCCGCTGCGAATCGGCCGCGGCGGCGGAATCGCACCTGGTTTCGAGGTGACGGTCGGGCCGACTTTGAAGAACTCCACGAGATCGGTCAGGAACAGCGACTGATCGGCGATGCTCGAGAATGTCGAGAAGACGCTCTGTATATTCGTGCTCGCTCCAGCGATCGCGCCGGCCAAAAATTGCAGCGTGCCCCAACTCAGGTCGCCCATCACGGTGCGATAAATCACGTACGCGTACGCGCCATAATATCCGGCCGTACTCAGCAGCGCCAGGCCCGATCCCGCTAGGAAACGACGCTTCGCGAGATTCACGTTGGCGTCATAGATGTCGTTCGACAGGCGCGCGTATTGGCCGGTCAGGAACCCGCTCAGGCCATACAGCTTCAGCTCCTTGGCGGATTCTTTGCTCGCGCCCAGCACGCGTAAGTAATCGAGCTGCCGCCGCACGGGTGTCTGCCGGATGTTGAGCGCGTATCCGGCGAACGCAAAATGGCTCTCTCCGAGGAACGCGGGCACCACCGCGATGACCAGCACGGCCAGCAACCACGGCGAAAACCAGAAAATGCTCGCCGACAGCGTGACGGCCGTCACGATCTGCTGCAGCACCAGCCCCATGGCCTGGATCATGGCGATACGGTCGGTGGCCTGCACACGCGCGCGCTCCAGCCGGTCGTAGAACCGGGGATCTTCATACGAGGCGAGATCGAGCCGCGACGCATGTTCCATCACGCGCACGCTGACGTGCCGTGTAAATGCATCGGCCAGCAGCGCATCAAAGTACCCGATCGCCCGGCCGATCACGCCGCCTAGAGCCGCCAGCGCAAATTCAGCAGCTACAATCCACCAAAACCCGGCTGGCAGCGGGTGCCCGGCAAAGCGCGCCTGCACGCCATCCAGGATGCGCTTCGAAACCGCAAGCATTGCGAGGGGAATGAGCGCCGCGGTCAAGCGGCACGCGAGCCCACCCGAAACGATCCGCGGGCCGGAGCGCCATACGATCGCAAGCAGAGGCGGAATATTCCGAAGGGCGCCGATCCGCTCGCGCCAGCTTGCGAGCAGCGTTTTGGCCGGTTCAGGCATGCTTATGATATTTGGATGCTCGCGCGTGCTCTGGAATCCAGAAAACGTTTGAACGTCGCGCGATTCTTAAGAAGCGAATACTAAACTAGTGAGACGCGGTTCGTAGCTTGTTGTTTCTAAGGAGCGGGCACTAGGGCGTCGTAGGGGCAGCGGCCCGGGTGCTGTGTTTTTCTACGCGGCGGGTCTTGGTGCGCCTTGCCGGCTTGCGCTTCACAGCGGGCGCGGCCGGTTCCTTCACGTCCTCCGGGACTTGCGGCGCGGGGCTGAAATCCAGCAGGTTCATCGCGCGCGGCACCGCTTCGTTGGCCATAAACCAGCGCCACACGTTGCCGGTAAGTAGATTCTCGGCGCTCAGCAGCGTGATCCCGGTGTCGATTCCGATCACATCGCTATCGAACCATTGCGCCCCCGGATTGAATGCATCCACAAATCCGTAGCGACCGTAGACGCGGTCGCGGTAGCGCTCGCGTATGGCCAGCAGCGCCGAGATCGAAATATCGGGCGTGAACATCAACGAACCTCCCGCCGCGCAGGGCGCCACAGTTCCGTCGATGCTTTCGAAATGCGCGATCTCGCTGTAAATGCGGTAGCCCTTGACGCCATCCGACGCCGTTACGCCCCAGATATCAGGTCCGAAGCTCAGCGGGAACATCGCTTGTAGATTGAGGCAGAACAGCCGGTTTGCCCGCGTCGCCGCCACCGAGTTCGCAAAAAAATCGATGAAGCCGCGATCGCGCCGGTTGCGAAAATCGACCCACGCGTGCGAGAACTGATGCGTAAACAGCGGGCCGCCGCTGATGAACTGGAAGGGCCCGTAGACGTATAAAGGACGGTCCCACGCATACCAGGATGCCGTCGGCAGAGGATGCGTGCGCGACCCGATTCCGAGTAGGTACAGGATCGAAGCTTCACTGTACGTGCTCCAGCGGTAGGCCAGAAATCCCTTGTCCGGCTTCCAGCCATGCGAAAGCAGGACGGGATCGCCGTTGAGCATCCACGGAAAATCGACGCGATCGTAGATCTGCCGCGCGAGGTTGCCCAATTCCTCGTCTTCGGAGAAGTACTGTCCCGCAGTCAGCGCGCCCGCCACCAGGAAAGCGGTATCGACAGACGAAGCCTCGCTGTCCCAGCGCCTTTCGCCCGTGGCGAGGTCCATCCAATGATAAAACCAGCCGTGTTCCTGGCTCGCCTGCGTGGCCAGGAAACGCAGCGTGGTGCGCGCCCGTTCGAGCGCGCTACGGCGCGGGATCCAGCCATGTTCCGCTCCGATGCACAGCGCCGACAGCCCAAATCCGGTCGCGGCGATGCTGGCAACATCTCGGCTGGGCCCTCTTGCGCGCCCGCCGTCCGCACCCGCGCGGTCCAGCACCAGCCCGGTGTTCGGGTCGGCCTGCTCCCAGAAATAAAGCACACCACGGTGCTCCAAATCTTCTAAGAACGAGCGCTCGGCGGCAGGGACGTGGCGAACGGCATCGCTTGCGGCAGCTTCCGAATGCAGCAGTCCGGCAACCGCCACAACGGCCAGAAAGGCTCTCAGCACGGGGGGCTTGTGCGCTCCATCATATCAACTGGACGCGGCCAGCCCGGACGGTGTTGCGGGGTGCGGCGGAGCGAATGACATCGCATAACTACTTTGCCGCCTGGGCTGTTTTGTACAATGTGATGTACAATTTGAAATATGATGCGCATCCCGATCTCCGAGTTCCGTGAACAGTGCCTCTCGCTCGTTGACGATATTCCGGCCGAAGGGATCGTGATCACACGGCATGGTCGGCCCGTAGCCAAGCTGGTGCCGGTGCGGCCGGCTGTATCGTCCCTCATCGGTTCCGTTCCGATTCTGTTCGATAACGGCGATGATCTGCTGTCGACAGGCGAGCGTTGGGATGCTGAATCTTGATACGCACATTTTCCTGCACGCAATAAACGGCGACGTCACGCGCCACGAGCGCGCGTTACTAACCAGAAACCCGTGGGGCGTTTCGGCGATCGTGCTGTGGGAAATTGAGAAGCTGTACCAGAAAGGCCGTATCCGATTCGGACTCGACAGCGTTCAACTCGCCCCTGCCTTGGACGATATCCTGATTTGGCCCATAACTGCGGACGTCTGCCTGCACCTGCGTGCGCTCGACTTTCGCTCCGACTCCGCCGATGAAATCATCGCTGCGACCAGCCTCACGCATAACGTTCCGCTGTTGACGCGAGACGAGAAAATCCGGACATCGCGTCTGGTCCGCTGCGTCTAATTCAGAAAATACGTCCGGTACAGCGTGTCGCGCTGCTTCGGCACAAACCCGGCATCCCGTATCATCCGGCGCAGTTCCTCTTCGGTAGCGCAGTGGTGCGCACCCGCGGCTGAGACGACGTTCTCCTCGATCATGATGCTGCCCACGTCATTCCCGCCGAAGCGTAACCCAACCTGACAGGTTTTGAGACCGGGCGTGACCCATGAGCTCTGGATATTCAGAATATTAT
>JAICMB010000729.1 GCA_025929455.1 Bryobacteraceae bacterium
AGCGGCTTCGAGATGCCATAGTGATCGAGCAGCTTGCGAGTGTGACGCGTGTCCTCGCAGGCGATGAGATCGCTCTCGTTGAGAATGCGCACGGCCCGGTAGGTGATGTCTTCGAGGTTTCCGATCGGAGTGGCGACAATATACAGGGTTCCGGGCAACAGCGCGCTCCTGTTAGCCAGCTTGTCAGGTTTTCATGGGCCGCGCAGATTAGCGCGGTAGTAGGATAGACGTTTGAGTAACGCCGCAACGCCCTCGCCCGTGCACATTCCGGGCTTTTTTACATACGAAGCCAGCGGTACGCCGTTTACCGTCTTGCTAAGCCTCGAAACCGTCGTGGACCTATCGCAGGAAGTGATGCGCGGCTTTGGCGCGGTACCTAAGCGCGGCGCCGAAGTGGGCGGCTTGCTGCTCGGAAAAATCGAAGCCAGCGGCGATCGTACCGTCCTCACGATTGACGGTTTTGAGCCGGTGTCGATCGAGTACCGGCGCGGCCCTTCTTATCTGCTGTCGGAAACGGATCTGCAAGCGTTCGAGGACGCGAAAAAACGAAGCCAACGTGAAGCGATCGGGATCTACCGCAGCTTTACGCGGGATACGGCGGGCATCGGCGAAGAAGATATCGTATTGATGAACCGCTTCTTTCCGGAAGCGAGCGCGCCGGTGCTGTGGATACGGCCGTATGCGACGCGGATTCCGGAGGCGGCCTTTCTGTTCCGTGCCAATGGCGCGTTCCCGCCCGGCGATCCCGCCATCACGTTTCCGTTCCGCCGCCGCGATCTCGATCCGAATGCACCGCCTCCGCCGGAACCGGGCGCGCCGCGTGTGCGCGAACGCCGCCGCGAATCGTTGGACGCCCTTGTGGCAGGAAATGCCGGCTCGATGGAGCCCGCCCCGGCCGCCGTGCCCAGCACTACCGTTACACCGGTCGTCGTGCCCGCGACTGACCTGCCGCATATGAGTTTGAAGCCGCGCCGACGGACGTGGCTATGGATTCCGCTATCGATATTGCTGCTCGCAGCCGGCGGGGCCGCGGGCTTCTACGGCGGGATCACCTCGCGGCCAGCCGCTCCGCCCATCCCGGACGCTTACGCCATGGGTTTGCACGTCACACAGAACGGCAACGATCTGCATGTGCAATGGAATCGCCAGTCCGCAGCAATCCAGAAGGCGCGCCGTGGCGTACTCGCGATCAACGACGGCGTATACACCAAGAGCGTGTCGCTCGATGCCGATCATCTGCAGACCGGCAGCGTCGTCTATCGTTACTCGTCGGGGGACGTGCGCTTCCGCCTCGAAGTTTATCCGCGCGAGCACACCACCGTTGCGCAGGACGTGGAGTGGCGAGGCGCGCCGGCGTCGCCCGAACCCGCCTCGCCCTCGCCCGAGCCACCGCCGTCTTAAGCAGCCTTGAGCACGATCCGATCTTTCGCGTCGTTCAAGTCCGCCTTGACGTTGACGCCGGGATCCACCATGCCGGCCGCGACCAGATTCGCGAGGGGCTGAATTAACTCGCGCTGTAAGGTGCGCTTCAGCTCGCGCGCGCCGTACTCCGTACTAATGCCGCGCTTCAGCAGAAACTTGCGCGTGCGAGCGGGAACATCGAGGCGGAAAGCGCGATCGCCCAGCCGGTCCTCGATGTGCGTTTGCAGATCCTCCAGGTGCTGGTCGAGGATGAGAGCGATCGAGTCAGCCGCTAGCGGCTTGTAGGTGACGATCGCGTCGATGCGGTTCACAAACTCCGGCGAAAAGCGTTTCTTGACGGCGTGCAGCGCGATGCTCTCCAGCTTGCCGCCGCGCGAGGCGCTCGGCACCATTGCTTCGAATCCGAACTCCGGGCGCAGCTCGCGGTTCATATCGCGCGCGCCCAGATTGCTGGTCATGAAAATGAGCGTGTTCTCAAAATTGACTGTGTTGTTGTCGCCCAGGCGCAGCACGGCCTTATCGAGAATGCCGAGCAACAAGCGCGTCATCGACGGCGCGGCTTTTTCGATTTCATCGAACAGCAATATCGTGAGGTCGGAGTACTCCGACGCCGCCGCGTTCACCTTTTGTTGACTGAGCAGCGGCTGCGTTTCGCGATGTCCGAGGTAGCCCGGGGGCGCGCCGATCAGCTTAGCGACCTCGTGTTCCATTTGGAACTCGCCGCAGTCGATCTTCAGCACTTTGCGCGGGGAGCCGTGGAGCGCTTCA
>JAICMB010000511.1 GCA_025929455.1 Bryobacteraceae bacterium
AAGACCAGGCCGCGTCCGGTTCATATCCTCTTTAATGTCGCGGCCGCGATCGTTACGAGTGCGACCTGCTCTGTCGTTTACCGCACCGCGGACGCAACCGTATTGGACAGTATTCCGGTGCTGTTTCTGGTCACTTCCGCCGCTTATTTCGTCGTGAATACCGCCACCATAGCGGGGATCGTGTCGCTCACAGAACAACGCAGCTTACCCGACGTCTGGAAGCAGAACTATCTTTGGACGGCGCCCCAGTATCTCGTGGGCGCCGCCATCGCCGCGGCCTTCACGGCGGTGGGCCGGGCCATCGGCTGGCAGTGGGCTCTACTGGTCGCGCCCGCGGCTTACATTACTTACAGCTCATATCGCCTCTATCTCGGCCGCGTGGAGACCGAGCGCCGCCACGCGACCGAAATTTCGGAACTGCATCTACGGACGATCGAAGCGCTGGCGGTCGCGATTGACGCCAAGGACGAGACCACGCACGATCATTTGCGGCGCGTGCAGGTCTATACGGTCGAGGTCGGCAAAGAACTCGGGCTCAACGACACCGATCTGCAGGCGCTTAAAGCCGCCGCCCTGCTGCACGACATCGGCAAACTCGCCGTGCCCGAGTACATTCTCTCGAAGCCCGGACGCCTGACTCCCGAAGAGTTTGAGCGCATCAAGGTGCACCCGCTGGTTGGCGCGGAGATCCTGGAACGCGTGCGCTTCCCGTATCCGGTCGTTCCCATTGTCGCGGCGCATCACGAAAAATGGGACGGCAGTGGGTACCCGAACGGTCTCAAAAGCGAGGAAATTCCGATCGGCGCGCGCATCCTTTCAGCGGTGGACTGTCTCGACGCTCTGGCTTCAGAACGGCAATACCGCCGGGCCCTGCCGCTCGATGACGCCATGGCCAGCATCGTGGCGCAGTCCGGGAAGAGCTTCGACCCGCAAGTAGTTGAGGTATTACGAAAGCGCTACCACGAGTTAGAAAAGATGGCGCGCGCCGTCAAGGTGGAAAGCGCCGGCTTGTCGAAGGACGTCAAGATCGCGCGCGGCGAAAGCCCCGATGCGGGGTTTGCCGGGAGTTCTGCGGAGCACCCGCCGCAGGCTCCGCAGCAGAACTTTATCGCTTCGATTGCCGCCGCCCGCCAGGAGTTTCAGACACTCCACGAGTTGACCACCGCACTGGGCGCGTCGCTTTCGATGGAAAGCACCCTGTCGCTCGTTGCCGGGCATCTGCGCGACATCGTTCCCTACGACACGGTTGCGGTCTACCTCACGGGCGGAGGCGTCCTGACGCCCGAATATGTTTCCGGCACCGACCGCGACCTGTTCGCGTCTATGCGCATTCCCATCGGGCAGGGTCTTTCGGGCTGGGTCGTTGAAACCGGCAAATCCATTCTGAACGGCAATCCGTCGGTAGAGCCCGGATACCTGCAGGATCCGGCGAAGTTCAGCATTCTGAAATCGGCCATCTCTGTGCCGCTGACGGGCGCCGATGGCGTCATCGGCGCTCTGACGTTGTACAGCCGCAGCAAGGACAATTTCACGCGCGACCATCTGCGGTTGCTGAACGCCGTCACATCTAAGGCCGCCATTACGATTCAAAATTCACGGGCGTTGCAGGAGGCGCGCAAATCCGCGACCACCGACGCACTCACTGGGCTCGCGAACACGCGCGGGCTCTTCTTGCAGTTTGATGCGGAGTTGTCGCGCGCCGGCCGCGCGGGCACACCGCTGTCGGTCGTCGTTCTCGACCTCGACGGCTTCAAACAGGTGAACGACCGCTTCGGACACCTCGCCGGCAACCAGGTTCTGCAGTGTGTCGCCGAAAAGCTGCGGCAATTGTGCCGGCCAAGCGACGTGCTCGCGCGCATGGGCGGCGACGAGTTTGTGGCGGTGCTGCCCGGCCTCGACGGCGAGGCGCTGGCCGAGCGCTGTGTGGAGTTCGCGCGGGCGGTGGAAGAAGCCGGCATCCTATCTACGGGAGAGCGCGTTATTTCGACCAGTACCGGATGCGCCACGCTCCCGGAAGATGGCGAGGACGCCGAGGACCTGCTGGCGGCGGCGGACCGGCGCATGTACGCCATGAAGCATTCCTCGCATCAGCGGCAAAATAAGCCCGACATGGACATGGTTCACATCGCGTAGCCGCGGCATTCCCCTGATACCATAGCGTTCTTATGCCCGAAACATATCTGGAGGGGCGTGTCGCTATCGTTACCGGAGCGAGCCGCGGACTCGGCAAAGCGATGTCGCTCGCACTGGCGCGTTCGGGCGCCAAGCTGGCGCTGGTTGCACGCGACGAAGCCAAGATGGCCGCCGTCTGCGAAGAGATCCGTGCCAATGGCGGCGATGCGGACGTATTCCGGACGGACGTAACCGATGAACAGCAGGTGCGCGATCTCGAATCGCGTGTCTTGGAGCGGTTCGGCGCCGCTCACATCCTGATCAATAACGCGGGCATCAACGTGCGCAAACAGGTCCCGGACTTCACGCTGGCAGAATGGAATAGCGTCATCGCGACGAATCTGACCAGCGCGTTTCTGATGTGCCGCAGCTTCGTGCCGCACATCCGCAAGAGCGGCTGGGGCCGCATCATTAACATGACCTCCATCATGAGTCATGTCTCGCTCGGCGAGCGTGCTGCGTACTCGGCCAGCAAGGCGGGTTTGCTCGGCTTCACCAAAGCGCTGGCGCTCGAACTCGCGCGCGACAACATCACGGTTGTCGCCATCAGCCCCGGGCCGTTTGCCACCGAAATGAACCTGCCCATCCTCAACGACCCCGAGAAGAACGCGCAGTTCCTGGCGCGCATTCCGGCCGGAAAATGGGGTGAAGTGCAGCACCTGGGCGACCTCGCGGCGTTTCTCTGCTCTGATGCCTGCGCCTTCATCACCGGCTCCGACATTCTGATCGACGGCGGTTGGTGTGCACAGTAGAATCGCGTGCGCGTTTGCGTGCGTTGCTTTGCTGGTCTTAGCCGCCTGCAACCGTAACGGCGAGAAAACCATCGCCGTCGTGCCGAAGGGCACGTCGCATCTCTTCTGGGTCGCGGTGCAGGCGGGCGCGCTCGCGGCCGGGCAAGACCTGCACGTAAACGTCCTCTGGAACGGCCCCGCGCAGGAAACCGAATACGACCGCCAGATCCAGATTCTCGATTCGATGATCGCGCGCCGCGTGGACGGCATCGCGGTCGCGGCGTCCGATCGCAAAGCGCTCAACCGCTCGCTCGAACGCGCCGCCTCCCTCGGTATTCCCGTCACGGTATTCGACTCCGCCGTTGACAGCGATCAATACATGACCTTCGTCGCCACCAACAACTACGAAGCCGGTCAGATGGGCGGCCGAAAGTTGGGCGAACTGCTGGG
>JAICMB010000423.1 GCA_025929455.1 Bryobacteraceae bacterium
ATAGGCGATGCGTGCGATTGGCACTCTGTAGAACCGATTGGCAGCTATCCAATTGCGGCTTGGCGTAAGGACCTCCACCATCGCTTGTTAGGCACTAAGCAGCCTTGTGCCGTCCAGCAGCAGCGTGAACGTGACGGCCTTATCTGCATAGTCGAATGATACTTTGCGAGGGTGATTGCGGATTAGCGTAAGCGTACTTATCCGCCTCCGGCATCTCGTGGCCCCGCGAGACGTTCCCGCTCCCTGGCAGTCGCGGGAATTCACCAAAGCGGTGAAGGCCGCGAAAAAGCCGTCGCCTGCATCGCGGCCGGGAAGGCGGCTCCAGAGTTTCCATTCACGCGGAAAGGTGGCGACGACGTCCTCGTTTTCTTCGCGTTCAAGGGAGCAGGTGGAATAGACCAGGCGGCCGCCGGGCGCCAGGTGCGCGAGCGCGTTCGCGAGCAGGGTGCGCTGGCGGTTTTGCAACTCGGTCAGGTCTGCTGGTAGCAGGCGCCATTTGATTTCGGGATTGCGGCCCAGGGTTCCGGTGCCGGAGCACGGCGCATCCACGAGAATGCGGTCGAATACGCCGCGAAAAGGCAGCGACGCGGTGCCGTCGAGCACCACGCGCGCGCACGACGGACCCGCCGGGACGTGCCGTAGGCGATGCAAGTGGAGATCGCACGCGACTGCGTGAACCCCATGTTGCACAGCCTGCGCGGTCTTATTGCCCGGAGCGGCGCATAGATCGAGGAAGCGGTCGCCGGTGTGCAAGTCGAGCAAGGGCACGATCATCTGCGAACCGGCGTCCTGCATGCGCCCGGTACTCGCGATCGTCTTCTCGGGCGGCTCCAGGAATGCCAGTGCGATCGCGCCCGCTTCCGCTTCACTGTAGGCCGCGGACCAGCGCTCGAGCAGCCATTGCGGGCAGGAGAGCCGTGTCGCGCGGTCGGGCCACTCGACGGGTTCGCGTTTTACGCGCCGCAGCGCCGCATTGACGAGCGCCGCAGCGGAGCGCTTGCGAGCGCGCTTGACCAGTTCCACGCTGTCCGTCACGGCGGCATAGGCGGGCACTCGCTCCAGTTCGCGAATCTGATAAATGCCCATGCGCAGCGCGATCCGCACTTCGATGTCAAGCTTCGGCGCGCGTACCAGAGTCGCGATGACGTAGTCGAGTTGGAGTTGCCGCCGCAAGCAACCGAGCACGATCTCGGATGCAAGCGCGGCGTCGCGCGAATCGAGCGCCGC
The DNA here is from genome assembly GCA_025929455.1 of Bryobacteraceae bacterium. Next base: position 1,228 of record JAICMB010000423.1, read on the forward strand.
GGTATGCGCGTGCAGCAGGTCGGATGCGTAGGCGCCATCTGCCACACGCCGCAGAATATCGAACGCCACAATGCGCGCCGGACTCAAGCATTCATTGCAGCACGGCCATGCGGGTGGTTCTTTTTGGGACAGAGGCCGATTGACAATCGGCCGCGGGTTAGAACCTGCCCCCCGAATCTGCGCGCGGTCCGAGGAATGCGCGAACATGGGATGGCCCATGCCCCCGGGACTTCGCGCGGCGTTGGTCCGCGTTGGGATTTTCGCGCTGTTCGCTGTGTTGGGATACGTGTTTATCCCATGGCTGATCTATCCCGTTGCGGGCGTGCTGGTGGCGGCTACCTTGGGCACGTTCGCGACGGCATCGATCGCGAACGCGCTGTGTTTGCGCATTTTCGAACGGGCGCGGCTGTCCGATATAGGGCTCGGCTGGACGGCGGCATCGCGCCACAACGTTTGTATCGGGCTCCTCGGCGGCATCGTGGCCGGCGCCATCGTGGTGCTGGTGCCCGTTGCGGTGCGCGCCGCCGATTTTGTTTCCATTCCCGTTACAACCGACAACTGGCGCACGCTGCTGTTCGTGAGCGTGGTGCTGGTGTTTGGCGCGGTCGGCGAAGAGATGTTGTTCCGCGGTTACGCGTTTCAAGTCCTGGTTCGCGCCACCGGGCCGTTCGCCACGATTCTTCCGGTGAGCCTTCTGTTCGCGCTGGCGCATAGCTGGAACCAGAACATTACGCTACTGGCGCTGTTCAACACATTCCTTTGGGGCGTGCTGCTCGGTTACTCGTTTCTGCGCAGCGGCGATCTGTGGCTTCCTATCGGTCTACATTTCGGCTGGAACTGGGTGCTGCCCGTGCTGGGCGTAAATCTGAGCGGGTTTACAATGGGTGTGACGGGGTACGCCATGCGCTGGAAGATGGGCGGGCTCTGGTTGAGTGGGGGCGCCTACGGACCGGAAGCAGGTGTGCTCACGACGGTCATCGTTGTCCTCCTGTATTTCTACCTCGAAAAAGTTTCGATACAGCCGCAGGAACCGTATCTGTTGTTGAAAGACCGCATGGTCTTTAAGGATCACGAATGAAACGCACGGCATGGGCCCTCTGTATTCTGTTCGCCGCCGCATGCGTGCAGCGCGCGTTTGCCGCCGACAAACTGACGGACGACGATCGCATCGAACTCCTGCGCGGACTCATGGCCGAGTACGCCACCGTGAAAGCGTACCTGCCGCGCTCGAAGAAGCCGCTGGTGATCGATTCGTACGGGAAGTACGACAAAACGAAATGGGAAGAAGCGGGGCGCGAGTTGGGACCGGCGGCGCGCGTAGGCGACCTGGTGGAAGTGACGCGCGTGTCGATCGAGCGCGACCGCATCGTGCTCGAAATCAACAATGGCCTGAAGCGCAAAGGGCACTGGTACGATCACGTCGAAGTGGGCATGGGCGGCACGATGTCGCCGGTGAATCAGAATCCGAATACGAATGCTCCGAGCGGTACTTACATCGCCCTCGTTTTCGATAAGGACATTCCTCCGATCAAACCCGAGGACGTGAAGAAGATCCTGAAGCCAGTGCTCGATTTCGATAAGCACACCGTGACAGAGAATTATGTCGAGACGCTGCCGGCACCGGTGCAGGAAGCCATCAAGCAGAAGAAAGCCATCGAGGGAATGACGCGCGACCAGGTGCTGCTCGCCATGGGCAAGCCCCGGCGCAAGGAGCGCAACACGACGGCCGACGGTACGGACATGGAGGACTGGATCTACGGCGACCCTCCGGGTAAGATCACGTTCGTGACGTTTGCGGGGTCGAAGGTGGCGAAGGTGCGCGAAGATTACGCGGCGCTTGGCGGGGCGACGGCTCCGTCGCCGGCGCCGGTGCAGTAGGGACTTATCTCTTCAGAGACAGGGCCGATTTAGCAATCGGCCGCAGGTTAACAACCTGCCAAAGGCCCCGTTTGAGTGAAAATGTGCGCGGGCAGCCGGCAAGACCGGCCGCCCCACGGGGATTTGCGAACTTTCGGGACGTTCGTGCGTAGATACATGACGTATGCGCGTTGCTATTCGTTCTCTTGCTAAGAATCCCGCTTTCACGCTGACCGCCGTTGCGGCCATTGCGCTCGGTATCGGCGTGAACACCGCGATCTTCAGCATGGTGAACGCTGTTCTTCTGCATCCGGCCGGTATTTCCGATCCTGGGCGCGTGGTGGCGGTGCGCGCGAAATACGACAAGCTCAATCTCGCGAGCATCGGCGGGTCCATTCCGGACTTCACCGACGTGCTGCATAGCCGGCAGGTGTTCGAGCATACGGCGATCGCGGACGACGGCGATTTCAACTACACCGGTAATGGCGTTCCGGTGCGGCTGCGCGGCGCGCTGATTTCGGCTGAGTGGTTCGACGTTTACGGAGCGAGGCCGGTGCTCGGCCGCGCATTTCGCGACGAGGACGACAAGCCCGGCGCGAATAGCGTAGTCGTGCTGTCGTACGCGGCATGGCAGAATCTGTTCGGCGGCGATAAGGGCGTCATCGGCCGCGCTATCGAACTGAACGAGCAGCCATACCGGATTATCGGTGTCATGCGGCCGGGCTTCCGCTGGCCCGCGCGCGTTGACTTGTGGGCGCCGCTCGGGTTGCCGGCGGCCGATTTCGCCGAATCGAACCGCTTCAATGAGAGCTACTTGGTCGCCGCACGCCTTCGTGATGGCATCAGTCCCGCACGGGC
>JAICMB010000602.1 GCA_025929455.1 Bryobacteraceae bacterium
CACCCGGCGAGCGCACCGCGGCCACGGGCTTCTTTACCGTCATCCATCGCGATGCGAACCGGCATCTGACGATAACACCGTACAGTACGGAATACCGCACGGACCTGGAGCGCTGCGGGCGTTTTCTCGACGAAGCGGCGGCGCTCACCGGCAACGCGACACTGAAGCGATTCCTCACCGAGCGCGCCAAAGCGTTTCACACCAACGACTACTCCGCGAGCGACCTCGCCTGGATGGATCTCGACGCGCCGCTCGATATCACGATCGGTCCGTATGAGACGTATAACGACGAGCTGTTCGGATACAAAGCCGCGTATGAAGCGTACGTGAACATTCGCGATGAGGCGGAATCGCAGAAGGTCCAGTTCTTCAGCGAGCACCTGCAGGAGATCGAGAACAATCTGCCCATCGAGCCGCAGTTCCGCAATCCCAAGATCGGCGGCCAGGCGCCCATTCGCGTGGTGAACGAAGTATTCGGCGCGGGTGATGGCGCACATGGTGTACAGACCGCGGCGTACAACCTGCCGAACGACGAACGTGTCGTTGCGCAGAAGGGCAGCAAGCGCGTGATGCTCAAGAACGTGCAGGAGGCCAAGTTCCGCGCCATCCTGACGCCCATCGCCGGCCGCGTGCTGACGGCGGATGAACGCGGCGACGTGAACTTCGATGCGTTCTTCACGCACATACTGGCACACGAGCTGAGCCACGGCATCGGACCGCATCAGATCAAGGTCGCCGCGCGCACCACCTCGCCGCGTCTGGAGCTGAAAGACCTCTACAGCGCGATCGAAGAGGCCAAGGCCGATGTCACAGGGCTCTTCATGCTGCAGTACATGCTCGATCACAAACTGCTGCGCGGCGCGACATTTAATGAACGGCAACTCTACAGCACCTATCTGGCATCATCGTTCCGCACGCTGCGCTTCGGATTGAAAGAAGCGCACGCTAAAGGCATGGCCATGCAGTTCAACTATCTCGTCGACAAGGGCGGGTTCCGGCACTTGCCCGACGGCAAATTCGCAGTAGACTTTTCGAAGATCAAGGCGGCCGTGCGCGACCTCGATCACGAACTGCTGACCATGGAGGCCGAAGGCGATTACAACCGCGCGCGGCACATGCTGGACACCCTCGGCGTGATCCGGCCGGAGGTCAAGCACGTCATCGATGGTTTGAACGGAATACCCGTCGATATACGGCCCGTGTTCGCGCAACAGAACCCGTAACTGAGCCGCGAGCGTGAGCGAGCGGTTAGCCTGCCTGGACGGTACGTCCCCGGCGATCTACAGGGGGCTACACGCAGAAAACGGCGTACCACGTACGCTCAGATTTCCTCGACTCGTCTACGTTTACTCGAATCTAGCGCTATCATATCGCGCACCACCCGGAGCAGCGATAATCGCAGCGCACCTCGTACAATGGGTACTATGTCCCCGGCTACCTCAGAAGAGTTCTATCGCATCCAGAAGCTGCCGCCCTATGTATTCGCCGTAATCAACGAGATGAAGGCAGCCGCCCGAGCCGCGCAAATGGATGTGATCGATCTCGGGATGGGCAACCCCGACGGCGCCACGCCGAAGCCGGTCATCGACAAGTTGATCGAGGCGGCGCGCAACCCGCGCAACCACCGCTATTCGATGTCGCGCGGCATTCCGCATCTGCGCGACGAGATCGTAAAACATTACCGCGAGCACTACGGCGTCACGCTCGATGCCGAAAAGGAAGCGATTGCCACTATCGGCGCCAAAGACGCGTTGGCGCATCTGCTGTTCGCGGTGATCGGTCCGGGCGATGTGGTCGTGTCCCCGAATCCCTGCTATCCGATTCACCAGTACGGCGTGATCATGGCGGAGGGGCAGGCGTGCATGCTGCCGATGCCCGACCCGGCCTCGTTTCTGGAGAGCCTGAAACGGCTGTACGACACCTCGGCGCGCAAGCCGAAGATGATTCTGATCTCGTTTCCGCATAACCCGACGACGCACTGCGTCGACATCGGGTTCTTCGAAGAGATCATCCGGCTCGCGTCGATGCACGGCACGCTAGTGGTGCACGATTTCGCGTACGCGGATATCACGTTCGACGGCTATCGCGCTCCCAGCATTCTGCAGGTCGAAGGCGCGAAAGATCACGCCATCGAGATTTACTCCATGTCGAAGAGCTTCAACATGGCAGGCTGGCGCGTCGGGTTCTGTTTGGGAAACCGCAGGCTCATCAATGCACTCGCGCGCATTAAGAGCTACCTCGATTACGGCATTTTCCAGCCATTGCAGATTGCGGCCATCATCGGACTGCGGGAGTGCGGCGACGACACGCGTAAGATTTGCGAGACCTACCGGCAGCGGCGGGATGTGCTGGTGTCCGGCTTGCAGCGCGCCGGCTGGCATGTGGACCCGCCGCGCGGTTCGATGTTCGTGTGGGCGCCGCTACCGGAACGCTATCGCGGCCTGGGCTCGCTCGAGTTTTCGAAGCTGCTGATGCAGAAGGCGCTCGTTGCGGTTTCGCCGGGTATCGGATTTGGACCGCTGGGCGAAGGATACGTCCGCTTTGCGCTCGTGGAAAACGAACATCGCATTCGTCAGGCAACGCGCTCAATCCAGAAGTTCTTAAAAGCCGAAGCCGCGGCTTAACCGTCGGAGTGGGACAGCCAGTCTCCGCTGCCTGTCCCTCCGCCCGCCCGCCAGTCCCTAGAAAACTTCTGCCGCTATGCTGAGCAATTGCACCACTTACCGCTTCACCCAGGGTGGCGCGACCGGTCGCTTTTTGCCGGTTGCGGCTCGCGCCGCGATGCTGGATATTTCAAACTGCCGCACCTCCGTTTTCATCCCCTTCCATGCCGAAGCGCAGCGCCGGCATGGGCGATGACAGCCGTCCCTCAC
>JAICMB010000605.1 GCA_025929455.1 Bryobacteraceae bacterium
CGCGCACCTGCACGGCATAGGTCTGCAGGTTTGAGGGGATGCCCAGCATGAATTCCGCTGGAGCATAGGTATACTGGCCGGTAAAGTTAAAGAATCCGCGCGAGCTGTTCGTGGCAGAGCGCCCCGTTTCGAGTTTGCGCAATTCGAAGCCGGCCATGATGTTGTGCGTACCGCGATTCCAGCTCAACTGTTCGCTGCCCTGCCAGGTGGAATCGTCCTGATACCAATTGGTGCCGGAGACACCCCAACCGGTGAAGCCGTTGACATTGAATTCCGGCAGTCCGGGGTTGTTGCCGATCACGTCGCCGTTGAAGCCGGGAATGCCCAGCGCGGCTCCCGCGTTGTTCTGCTTATTGACCGCGAAGTAATTCAGCGTAGCGGTGTTGAAGTAATTGCGCCCGAACCGCATGTCATTCACGATGTGCGGTGTCAAGGTATGTGTGTAGCCGATATCGTAATTACTCAGATAGACGGGCCCGCTGCTCGCGCTCGTGGGATTGGCGGCGCCTACCAGAATGGTTTCTTCCTGGCGCTGGTAACGGAAGAACAGCCGGACTTTGTCGCCCAGATTTTGATCCAGGCGATCGACCGTCTGATCTGTATTGTTGTTATTCGCCAGCACGGCGGAAAGATTATTCGTAACTCCGGCGGAGGGGAGGTTTACCGCGGGATAGTATTTTTGCAGCGCAACGGCAACCGGTGAGAGGCGCCCTGCCGGAATAATGTTGCCTGGGAACGGTTGGCCCGTTTGCGGATCGGTTATGGGCTTGTTGTACTGCGAAAAGTCGCCCTGAAACATCTGCGGCGTGAGAATGGTGGCGAGCGAGGTCGTTTCGCGGATCTGGCGCAGGCCTTCGTACGATCCCATGAAGAACGTACGATTGCGGCCGTTGTAGATTTTCGGGATTACGATCGGACCGTCGAGTTCGAACCCGAACTGATTCTGGCGCAGCGGCGGCTTCGATTTGCTCGCGGGCAGGAAGTACGGGCGGGCGTCGAAAACATCGTTGCGTACGAATTCGAGGACCGATCCGTGCAGGGCGTTAGTGCCGCTCTTGGTGATCATGTTGATGTGCACGCCCAAATACGCGCCGTACTGCGCGGAGTAGGTTCCGGTCTGGACCTGCACCTCCTGAATCGCCTCCACCATCGGCCGCGACGGTGTGGTCGTGATCAGGTTATTCATGATGCTGATGCCGTCCAGCGACATTTCGTTTTGAATCTCGCGCGTGCCGGCGCCGATGTAATCCCCGCCTGGCGGCACGCCGTTCGTCGCCTTGAGCCCCGGAATCACGCCTGGCGTCGTTACTGCCAATCGCATGGGGTCGCGGCCGTTGAGAGGCAGGTTCGCGACGTCGCGGGTGGTGATGTTTTCGGAAACACTCGCGTCGTCGGTCTTGATAACGGGCGCAGTCGCCGCCACCGTGACGGACTCGCTAACGGAGCCGACCGATAACATCACATCGTTGCGGACGGTGGCGTTGTTCTCAACCACGATGCCGGTTTTCGCGAATTTCTGGAAGCCTTCTTTCTCCACGGTGATGTTGTAGGTGCCGACGTGCACGAACTGGATGTTGTAATAGCCCTGCGCGTTGGTGAGCGCGTTGTAGGTATCGCCGGTGCCCTGGTTTACCGCGATTACCCGTGCGTCTGGAACGGTCTGCCCGCTGGCGTCGGTTACAGTTCCAACCAGTGCGGTGGTGGTGGCTAATTGAGCGAATGTGCCGGCTGCGAAAAACGCGGCCATCAGCCCTGAAGCGATTAGGTGTCGAAATCTCATACAACCTCCAAAGTGCGTTGACCCGCTGATTGGTGCAGTATAGCGTGCGGGCGGCTTGCGCCGAGTAACGCAAGGTAACGCCGCGAATCTAACATTCAGGACACGATGAAACAACCGCACAGCAACGGCACGCGAGTGGCAGTGCCGGCCTCGGCGCCGGTACGGCAGAACATCCAGACGATTGCGCGTCTGGAATCGGAGCAGTTGAATCAGCGCAGCACTGTGGAGCGCATCGGTGACGTGGTGGGCGCTTTCGCGGGAAGCATGTTGTTTGTGGTCCTGCACGTAATCTGGTTCGCGACGTGGTTCACCGTGAATACAAACCGTATTCCGGGCGTGCGTGCGTTCGATCCCTATCCGTTTATTTTTCTGAGCATGGCGGTCTCGGTCGAAGCGGTGCTGCTCAGCACGTTTGTGCTGATGAAGCAGAACAGTATGAGCCGCCGCAGCGACCGGCGCAGCGAGCTGAACTTACAGATTGACCTGTTGTCAGAAAAGGAGATCACCAAGGCGCTGCAACTTTTAATTCGGTTGTCCGAGCATGTGGGGCTGGAGCGGATCGGTGAACACGATGAGGAAGCACGCCAACTGAGCGAGGAAACGGCGGTCGAAGGGCTGGCGGAAGAGTTGAAGAACTTACCGGGAGAGTAGCGGCAGCAAGCACGCGTGCCGCTGGGTAAAAATACTCGTATGAAGCGCATCGCTATCGCTGTCCTGTTGCTCGCCGTTCTGGCGGCCTGTAAGAAAGCGCCGGACCCCGGCGCGGGACCACACGCCATTGTGCAACTGCGGGATGGAACGAGCGTGAGCGGGACCGTGACGTCGAGTTCCGCGCAGGAGATCCAGATCGCGGGCGACGATCACATCCAGCGCACGATACCGATGGCGCAGGTGCGGTCCGTCGACTACGGCGATACCACCACGAACACGGCGGTGAACACCCCGCCGCCTGCTCAACCGGAAGCGGCGGCACCCGCGGCAGCGGCGCCGCCTCCGCAGCCCGTTACAAATTCCGGTACAGCGGCCGCGCCCGCGTCAGTGCCTGAACCTGCGTCCGATCCTGGCGTGCGGCCGAGGCAAGAGCC
>JAICMB010000753.1 GCA_025929455.1 Bryobacteraceae bacterium
GGCCGTTTTGATCGACGCGAGGCGGCCGTTGCCTTGCGGAGTGTTGACGCGCGCGCGTACGAAGCGTCCACCCGCCGCTTCGGACGCGGCAAGCACGGCCATCGCGCAGCGGCGCGCCATCAGCGCTCCACTATGCGGTTCGAAGATGGCGAGCGTGTCCGGCAAATAGTAGATCTGCGGATAGCGCTCGCGCAGGTCGCGCGCGGAGAGATCTTCAAACAGGTAGCCGAGCTTGTGCAGCACATCGCGGCTCTGCCCGGCATAGACGTTGCCCGGGCGGTATAGCCACAGCACGCCGATGTCGTGAAAGAGCGGCGGTTGTGCATTGCCCAGCAGCGCGCGCCACTGTGCGAGCGAGCGGATGGCCATGCGCGAATAGACTTCGTCGGGACCGTACGAGGCTCGAATGATGCGCGATTCGCCGCCCGAGCTCGAACGGCTGTTTCCGGCGCCCCAGGCGTCGATGACCATCACATCGTACCGGCCGGTTTTCTGCAGATGATACGCGGTCCAGACGCCGAACACACCGGCGCCGATGACGGCAACTCGCGTTTTCTTCGTTGCTGCGTTCATAAGAGCCGCTCCCGCGATGGCGCCGCAGAGCGAACGCCGCGAGATCACGGCCGCGGTCCGGGCTTGAGCAGTTTATCGATCTCGGCGAACAGTGCGGGACCTTCAAATACCGAGTGATCGCTTTCGTCGTAGGCCCAGTCGTTGCGGATCATGCCGTCGGCATCGACCAGGAAAAGATGCGGGACCGAAATTTTGCCCTGGCCGGGTTTGGCGTTGAAATACGAAATCGTCATCTGACCCTGATCGCACGCAATCGGCACGGTGATGCGGTTCTTGGTTTTATAGCGCGCGACGGTGTCATGGTTGTCCGGCGGGAGTACCACGGAAAGCACGCCGATTTTGTCACCGTATTTTTCCCTCACCTGTTCGAGCGTGGTGCTGAGCAGCATGCAGTGCGGGCAGGTGGTGGACATGATGTCGATGATCAGGGGCTTGCCGCGATAGTCCTGCAGATCGTAGTAGTGCTCGTAGGATGGGTCGGGCAGAGCGAAACCGGGAGCGCGGCGGCCGGACAATTCGCCGGATGCGAGGAGGACGGTAGCGCAGGAAAAAAACAGCAACAACGCGCGCATAAAAGATAGGGTACCAGCGAGCATCATTCTCGTACGGCGCAGATGCGGAGGCGGACGTAATCGATCCACCAGGAGCCGTCACGGAACAGAGTGGGGCGCAGCGCGCGGTCGATGCGGGTGGCTTCGGACGCGTCGAGCGAGGGGACGAACATGCGAAGCCAATCGATCAGACCGGATTCCCCCGGGACCTCTGTGGGACGAGGGAAGAGGACGGCGCTGGTGACGAGGAGGCCGCGCGATTCGAGCAGAGACGCGTACTCGCCGATGGACGGGTAGAACCAGGGATTGAAACCGAGTTCGCGCACGATGGAGGCGGTGTTTCCGCGGCCGCCGAACTCGGCGACGAAACGGCCGCCGGGCTTGAGCGACGCGGCAATGGTCTCGACGGCCGCTTCGGGCGGCGTGATCCAGTGCAGGACGGCATTGGAGAAGACGGCGTTGAAGGGCTCCGCGGCGCGAAAAGTGCGTGCGTCGGCGGTTTCGAAGCGCAGTTGCGGAAAGAGCGCCCGGGCTTCGGCGATCATCTCGGGGGAGGAATCGATGCCGGTGACCTGCGCGCCGCGTGCGGCGATTTCACTCGTGAGGCGTCCGGAGCCGCAGCCGAGGTCGAGAATGCATTCGCGCGGCTGCGGGTCGAGAATATCGATGAGCGCGGCTCCGTAGTCCGCTACATAGCGGAAACGAGTGTCGTATGCGGAGGCGTCCCAAGCGGCAGAGCGCATGGCCGTAAGGTACTACGCGAACTAGCGCAAGCGGCAGGAGTGTTCCCCGGGGCGCGTGGGCGCAACAGGCGGTATGCGTTTTACGGCGGCGCGAGCGGGTGTGGATACCCGCCGCAGGCGTGGACGCCCGCCCCACGGGTGTTATCGAAATGAGCTGATGGGTTCGCCGAGCTTCTGCTTCA
>JAICMB010000767.1 GCA_025929455.1 Bryobacteraceae bacterium
CGCGAACCGCCCGACTCCGTATTGCGCGTGCTATCGAGGCCGAAGAAGTCTGCCAGTCCCGCGTAGTTGAAATGATAGAAGCGCGCCGGCTTGCCGCCCGGAAAGGGCATGTTGTCGAGATATTGCGGCAGATCGCCGTGCGCTTCGGTTTCGTTACCGTCGTGATTGCCGAGCGTAGGAAACCATGGCACGCGGGCGATTATGCTCTCGTACGGGTTGAAAAACTTGCTGGCCCAATCCGCGTCGGCAGCGCCGGTGTGCCCGACACCGAACAGAAAGCCCGCGAAGTTGCCGTAGATGTTGTCGCCGGTGCTGATGACGAAACGCACCGGGTCAGCGGTCTTTGCGCGGCGATCGAACTCCTCCGCCATGACGCGGGCGATTCCGTACTGCACGGAATTGCCGGTTCCGTAGTCGCCGATAACGAAGAACACCAGGCGAGTCGACTGCACAGGCCAAGTGCGCACGACGGAGCCGCCCGCGCGGTGGCCGTTGATATCGATTTCGTAGGAATACTCGTGATCGGGTTGCAGATTCGGAACGACGATCGAGTTTTGCGAGGTTGTCAGCGTGCGATTATCGATGCGCACGGTCGCGGTGCCGGGCGACGGCGCGCTGCGGCCGATGGTGTTGCTGCCCGCCGTGGTGCCCCATCCGATCTGAACGTAATCCGCGCCGAGATCCTGGATGTATACGTGATAGCGCTGCGCGAACGCCGGTAGCGCCAGAGCGCAGAGGAGCGCCAGGCGAACCGCGAACCGCTTTGCTACCACGTCCTTTGTACGCCCACTATCCTATTCTGGCGAATGTAAACCTTCACTGTCTTGCGCGGTGGGGATGAATCCTGAATCAATGCCATGACGTATTCCGGCCGTGAGCGGACCGGCACGGTCAAAGTGGACGCGTTCGCAATGGGCGTGGTTGCACCGGTGTTGTTGTCGAAAGCAAACCATGAGACGCCGTACGTCTTTTGTGGCGCGTAGCCGAATTCGGCGGCGACATCATGAAAAGCCAGGCGGCCATCACGCACGGTGAAGCGGTCGAGCGGCAGCACCTCGGTCAGCAACTCGGCGCCGATCTTATGCTGGCGTTCGATCAGAGCGCGAGTGATGTAGGACGCCGCTTCGGGATTGGTGTACCCGCCGGTTTCAACCATTGCGCGTATCTGTTCCGGACGAAAGCTGACCACCTGGCGCGCGGCCCAGAAGTCGTCATCCGGAAGCCGGTTCAGAAAGGCAGCATTGGGATAATTCGAAGTCCAATGCCGGGGATCGAACGGCTCGGCAACGAAATTCCCAACCGCCGGAAGCGTATCGAAATCGGTGCGCTCCCAAGCCGGTACGCGCAGCCCGAGCGTGAGCATCTGGGCCAGCCCGCCACCCCAGTTTAGAAAGTATGCATGACCCAGCTTGGGGTCCTTCGGCTCGTCGCTGTCGCTGCCGAGAATGGCGCCGAAATCGATCAGGTAATGGCGGACCCGCGGGATTCCGCCGATCGTTTGAATGCTGTCAAGCGAGTTGCTGGCCTTCGCGTCGGTATGCTGCATCCACGCCGCAAACACGTACAGGCCGCGCAGTTCGCGGTGGTTCTCGTGTAGGTAAATGTCGTTCGGATCGTCGCTGCGCGTGCGCACGTACTTGAACGGTCCGATAACCTTACCGGGAATGATGAAGCTCGCCATGCCGCGGAAGGAACCGTCCGCGCGGTGCGGCACCTTTCGGAGCACGACATCGAGGTCGTGCTCATCCATGGCGCGCTTCACGCCGTCAAGATCGGTGAGCCGCGCGGCGGGTGCAACGGTCAACTGCTCCCGGCGAAAGTTGATGAGATAGTTCTGCGGGACGTTGTAGCCAAAGGCGTAAAAGAATTTCGACCCGATCACGTCGCACGCGGTCGCCATCTCGGGATTGGACGGCGGGTCGAATTTGATCAGATAGCG
>JAICMB010000055.1 GCA_025929455.1 Bryobacteraceae bacterium
CCGCACGCCGGAGCTGCCGGTAGGAACCTTGCCGCTGCCGCCAAACGCGACAATCGGAATGAATTCGCGCGTGTGATCGGTGCCGCGCCAGGTGGGATCGCAGCCGTGATCGGCGGTGATAATGACCAGGTCGTCGCGCTTTAGTTTGGCTTTAAGATCCGGGAGTCGCGCGTCGAATGCCTCCAGCGCCCTCGCATAGCCCACCACATCGCGCCGGTGGCCGACTAGCGTGTCGAAATCGTTGAGGTTTGCAAAGGCAAGCCCGCCATCCGGCAAATTCACCGCCGATTCGATTATACGGCCCATTGCATCGGAATTGTCGTGCACCTTGACGGCGCGGCCGGTGCTGACGTGGGCGAAAATATCCGCGATCTTGCCGATGGAAGCGATAGCGCGTCCAGCCCGTCCGGCGAGCGAGAGAATCGTACTGTCCGGCGGAGGCATGGTGTAGTCACGCCGGTTCGAGGTACGGATGAAATCGGCGGCGCACCTGCCGATGAAAGGCCGGGCGATCACGCGCCCCACGCGCAGCGGATCGAGCAGCGCGCGCGCAATGCTGCAGATTTCATAGAGGCGCTCGAGCCCGAAACGCTCTTCATGCGCGGCAATCTGGAACACGCTATCGGCGGAGGTGTAGCAGACCGGTTTACCGGTGCGGATGTGCTGTTCACCCAGTCGCGCGATAATCTCCGTTCCCGAGGCGTGGCAATCGCCCAGTATACCGGACAGCCCGGCCTGCGCGCAGAGTTCGCGGATAAGCTCCGGCGGGAATGCCGGAATTTCGTCCGGGAAATAATGCCAGTCTTCTGTGACTGGCGTGCCGGCAATTTCCCAATGCCCTGAGGGCGTGTCCTTGCCCGCGGAGACCTCCGCGGCGCAGGCGAAACGGCCTTCCGGTTTTCCGTTCAATTCCAGGCCAGGTGGAACGTTGCCAGATGCGAGCCGGCAGGCCTCGCCGAAACCGAACTGGGCCAAATTGGGCAATCTCAACATGCCCTCACGAACACCGGCCCGGTCCGCATTGTGACTGGCGCAGGCTTCCGCGATGTGACCTACCGTATTTGAGCCTTCGTCGCCGTAGCGCGCGGCGTCGGGCGCCGAACCGATACCGACGGAATCGAGAACGATCAGGAAGGCGCGGGCCATTGGAAATCTCCTTTCAGCGCCGCCGCAGCAGAAAAGCCCGTCCGTCCCAGAAGGACAGATCGGATGTTCCGTTCCGCTCGATGGCGAAACCATAACGTTCCGCGAATTGCGCAATATCGCTGCGGTCGAGGTTCAGATCGCCACGGTACGAATAGTTCATGATCAGCAGACGTCCGGCGGGTTTGAGAACGCGCGCTGCACCGGCGATATGCGATTCAGCGACACCGCTATCGACCAGATATGGGAAGCTGTCGATCGCCAAAACAAGATCGAAGCTGGTGTCGCGCAGGAAAAAGAGGTCGTTACCGCTGGAGCGGATGACCAGAGTGTTGTCATGTTCGCGCAGGGCTGTCTGTGCAAGCTGCGCCATGCGCTCCGAGACTTCGAGCGCGATAGCGCGGCCGACATGCGGAGCGATGGCGCCGCTTACCCGTCCAAACCCGCAGCCAATATCCAGCACGCAAAAATCAGGCTGCAACAGCTGCCAGGTGCGCAGCTGCATCGCCAGCTCGCTTGTAGCGGCAGCCAACAGGGAAGGATCGCCGAGGCTGTACAGGGCTACGGCAGCTTCCGGAGAAATCGCTGCTGCTTCGTCGAAGCTCTCCGCCCAAAGCGCGCTGGTCCGGTGCGATGCGGTACCCGTAATCTCCTTCACCAACCGAAAGGCTTTTGCGCCGTCCTTCCAGAGGTGCCGGACATCTTGAATTCGCTGCCGCGCACACGAGCTTCTGGCGCGCCGTTCCTCTGCATCCAGCGCACAACGGGCCGCCGTTACGTCTGGCGCGGCCGCAAGCAAATGCATCAGCGCGACATTGGGTGGCATGCGCCCCTCGGCGCAGGCGAGAAGTGGCGCGGCCAATGCGCTGGATGTGGCGCCGTTAGCCATGAGCGCGATGTTCCCGATAGCGGAGCAGCCGATAGCAAATATTCATGCGATCTCTCGCGCCCCATTCGTATTTGTACGGTTCGTTACCGCGAAGGAAATGAAACTCGCGTGCGCCCTCGCGAATGGCCTGCTTCATGGCATGGGCGATCAAAAGCGCTCCCGGGCTCTGGAACGCGAAAGCGGGATCGTAGCCGCACTGATAGGCATAAGCGCGATCGCGATGCTGAAACCCGTAGTAAACCGCCGCGATATGCCCATCGATGCTAAGCGCGTACAGCCGGACGAGCCCTAGCCTCGCAAGCTGCGGCAGGGCAGCCGCATGAAACTCCGCCACCCGCGGATCCGAAAACACGTCGTCGTCGCGCTTGCGACTGGAAGCTCTGTGAAGCCGTACCAGCTCGTTCAGCAGCGCGGCCGAATTATCCACGTCGCCTTGAAGAATGACAGTCTCGCCGCAACGCGCTGCGCGGTTTTGTGCCGTGCGCAAATGCCGCCAGCGCGATGGCGAGATAACATTTCGCAGCTGCTCCCGATCTTCCGGCAACGCAACAACGGGGCAGGGGCTGGCGGCCGTGCGGCGTACGTCCCAGCCGGATGGGGGAGGCAGGCGAAGTGCTCCGGCATCCGGCTGCATTTCGTTCCATTCGACAGCTTCGATGTCCTCCATCTCTTCAATGGCGCTCGCGAGCGCGCTCACACTGTCAGAATGTGCAGGGTCTATGAGGATATCGAGGTAATCGCTTATCGAAACACCAACGGCAAGAAGGCGCGGCCCGCAAACACCTGACTCGCGATAAAGCGGAGCGAGCGCAATCAGCCGCTCACCGGCATACACTGCGATGCATCGGAGTTCGCCGGGCGCAAACGTATCCCACCACGGCAGCAACCAGTCCGGCGATTGGAACGGCGTTGCGATTTCCGACCGATGCCACAGGTCACGCCATTCCGGCACAAGAGCCGCCAGATGCGCAGGGTCGCGGATGATCTCTGTTCGCGAGCCGGTCATGCGAACACCGGTGGTGCAGCAATGCGCGTGAGAGAACGATAGAGCGTGAAATACTTGTCGATGGTCCGGGAGAGCGGGAAGCGGCGTCGCGCTTCTGCACGGCAAAATTCCGGATCGATGGACGATGCATGCGAAATCGCACTGGCCATTTCAGCAGCATCCTCGACCAGAAAACCCGTCCTGCCGTGCTCGATGGTTTCCGCCAGGGCGCCACGCCGGAACGCAACCACTGGCGTTCCTGCGGCGAGCGCCTCGCGCGCGACCAGCGAACTTGTCTCCTCTGCAAGCGAGGGGATCAGCACGCATTGCGCCTGCGCCAGCAGCCGGCGTTTGGCAGAAGGTCCAGCCGCCCCGATAAATCGGCAGCTGCGGGATAATTTCGGCGCGACCGCATGCTCGAAGTAATCGCGGTGCTCGGGATACTCGAACACCTGCCCCGCAATCAGCAGCGGCAGCCCCGCGCGTTCCGCTGCTTCGATTGCGAGGTGGACGCCCTTCTCGGGGCAGATGCGGCCGAGGAACAGCGCGAAGTTGCGCTTTCGCCGCAATACGAAGCTCTCGACATCCACGCCGTTTTCGATGGGCGCCAAAAGGTCAGCGCCGAGCGGCGCGGTCCTGTGCTGGGCCTGCGATACGCAATGCAGCCATGTGCCGGGCCTGTTGCAGGCCAGCGCGTCCGGAGGGTACCAGCTGAGCGGCAGATGCAGGCTGACGAGCGTCGGCACGCCTGCAGGCGGCAGGTAAGCGTGGAAATCGATTCAGTGCATGTGCACCAGATCGACAGGAAAACGCCGCAAGGCCGTCCGGATTACGGCATCATGCGCCGCCTGCGCCTCCCGCTTTGCCTTTTCATCCAAGCGCAATCGAAAAGGCGCCGCCACGATCAGCCGTCCTGCGACGCGCGAGCCGGCGCATGCTACCACGTACGATTTGTGCCCGCGCTTCATTAGCGCGCGATCGATTTGCAGCAAAACCTGCTCGGCCCCGCCGGACGTCTCCGCTGCCACCGGCGCCAGCGGATAGGCGACGTGAAGAACGTTCAGGCGCATGCCGCGGATCGCTCCTCCGCCAAGGCCGCCTGCACACACTGAAGCCAGCGCCCGCTGTCGATTCCCCACTCTTCACGATCGTAAAGCACGCAGCCGCCATTTGGCAGCAGGGAAAAGTCATAATCGGGTGCCATCCGGAACTGCTCCCGCTCCAAAGAAAATCCGGCGAGGACATGTTGTTGTGTGGCATGCGCCGCGATCATCTGCTGCTTCAGTGCGCGCTCCGCGGACGTGAGCGTGACGACAGTTGCTTCATGTCCTGCAACAGGAGCAAAGGATTGCTGCACGGCCCTGTCCCCTTCCGCGCGATAAAGGGGGATTTCGACGATGCCGACCGGATGCGGGCATTGTCGAGCCGCTCGGTGCACGCCATATGCCGTGGCATCGTGATCGGGATGGCCGCCCTCGTAGGCATGCGTGAGCGCGATTCGAATTCCGAGACGGCGAAACAGTTCCCCCAGCCGTGAAACGAGTTGCGGCAGCCGGTGCGCCGCTTCCTGATCCGGATTGCCCAGTTGGACGATCCGGCCGTCCGTTATGCCGGCAATCTGAAGCGCAGCGAGGAACTCATCGCTTCTTGCTTCCGCATACTCCTCGGCAGAGGCAAAACCGTGCCAGCGCGCATCTTGCAGGTTCTTCGGCGCGCCATCGGTTACCACGATCACGCGAGCGTCGTTCAGCCGTGCCAGCAATGCACCACAGCCGATGGTTTCGTCATCAGGGTGCGCGACAACGACAGCAACATCGCGCGCGTCAATTGCAGCGCGCGCTGGATCGGCAATCTGCCGGAGAAAATGTGCTGCGCGCCCCGTTCTCGCAATCGGCATCTCGGCCTCAACCTGCCGCGGCGAGCGGCCTTTCTGCGGGCGCGCACAGGTGCGCGTAGCGGCGCACCATCTGCGCGCAAAATTCGGCAAATTCCTCGGGCACCAGCGGTGCGCTGGTGTGGTGCGGCGCAATCCCGCGATGTTCGGGCGTGAAGCAGAAGGTGAGCGTCACGTCGAATTCCGCCAGCGCCTCTATCTGCCGGTCGAACCAGGCGAGCGCGTTGGGGCGAAAGCTGTCGGCCCACGAAAGTCCCGTCCGCAAATACCGCACGCCCAGGCGCCGCATCCAGTGCACCGCCTCATCCAGACGCGGGTCTTCGAAATGAAACCACTGGCAAAGGCCGAGTGTGGGCGTCAGATCCGCGAAAACCGGAAGCGCCTGTTTGGGCGTGCCGTCCTCGCGCAGGATGCCCATGTAAAAATGCCGGTAGTACGACGAACCTTCCGCTTCCTTGTGGCGCGTTGTGGCACCCCAGGCCTGTGGCAGGTCATACAGGCTATACCAGTGAATGCGGGGCGTTCTCCCACCCAGCAATTCGGCAGTGCGTTCCAATCCCCACGCCTGTACTTCTTCGGCGCCGAAACTGGAGACGCCAACTTCCGTCACCCAGATGGGCAAGCCGGTGACAGCGCGTATTTCATCGAGCTTCGCCGGCCATGCATCGAGCGGCCACAAATTCCAGTCGAGCGGAAAACCATGCACGGCGACGACATCGATATGCTCGAGCACATTCTTGGCTGCGAGAGTCTTTACGAATACGGAGTCGATTGGCGACATTCCGCCGAGCACGCGGGTAAGCCGGGGATTCTCCGCAGCGATCGCCTGGCTCGCAAGGTTGCACATCCCGGCAAAGCGCGACCAATCAGGGTCGATCTCCGGGTCCCAATGCGATTTGTTGTTGGGCTCGTTCCAGATCATCGCCGCTTCGATCATGCGCGTACTCTCCCAGCAGGATAGACGGCACCAAACCCTGCTGGCGGTTCAACGGGCTTGCAGAGGTACACCTCGTCCTCGGGATGCGCTGAGATCTCAAAGCCGGCGCTGCGAAGCATGGCTTCCGCGCAGGCGCGGTTCGGAACCCACCAATTCGTTGGGTCGCCCGCATAGCGATGCTCGATGAAGTGCAGCTTGGGAAATTCTGGCCGGTCGAACGCGTCCCCGTCCCAGAAATCGTAGTCGTCGGCGAAGGCACCGGCATCGGCGCTGCCGCGTTGCATCGACTGGAACACCAGCAGTTCGCGCACCGCGTGTTCGCGGATCAGATCCAGCGCGAGCAGGGGGTGGCGCAGATGGTAGAGCACACCCATAAAGATAACGATATCGAATTTCTCACTCAGCGCCCCCACGTCGTAGACGGACAAATTCCGGAACTCGATATCGAACCCGTTTACTTTCGCCGCAAACCGCGCCTGCCGCAGATAGTCTTCATCGCTATCGATACCGAGCACCCGCGTGGCACCGCGCCGCTTCATTTCCATGGAGTAGAAGCCGGCGTTACAGCCGATATCGAGCACGCTCTTTCCATGCAAATCCTGCGGCAGCGCCGTGCTGAAGCGGCGCCATTTGACGGCGGGATAATCGCCAAGGAAGTGCTCCGGCGCGGTGGCCACGCCATTCAGATCGAGATTGTGAAACCACGGCCCCAGCTCTTCGACCTGGGCGCGAATCTGCTCCTGCGAAAGGCCGGTCATGCGAAACTCGCATGTGCGATGCCGCGGCCGCCAGACGGGGGTTGCTGCGCAACCGGCGGTTGCGATTGCAACAGCGACATGGCGGCGCGATAGCCGTTCAACGTGCCAACATCGACATAGGCGCTGCCGCCCTTCGTGCCGATTGCCTCACCGCCTTGTTCCAGCCATGCGTTCACAAGCGTGCCGATGTACTCGTCGCGCCGGTCCCGCGCGAGCCACAGCCGTTTCAGTTCGGAGAGAATGTAGCCGGGCATTTTGAAGGCGCCCCAAATCCATGGCGACGCGGCATTCGGCTGCTTGACCTGAATCTCCTGCACGCGGCCGGTGCGATCTACCACCACGGAATCGAAGTATTGCGGCTCTTCGACCGGAAACAGGAGAAATGACAATCCGCTGTCCGGCAACCCTGCCAGCGCATCCTCCGGAAACCATACCGTATCCGGCAAACCGACGATCAACGGTTCATCCGGCGCGATGAAGGGGCAAGCGCGGAAGATCGCGTCACACAGACCGCCGGCCTGCGGCTGTACAACATACGCAATGGACGCGTTGCGGTAACCGGCGCCGTAATACTCCAGAATATCGGATTTTCCGGAGCCGATCACAAAGCAGAGCTTGTCCGCGCCGCCCGCGATCATCCGTTCCACCAGATATTCGCTCACAGCACGCGGTTGTTCCGTGCCCCCGTTCATGCGGCTGCCGACCGGCAGTAGCTCCTTGGAAAACGCGAGTGGTTGAATGCGGCTGCCGCGTCCGGCTGCGGGAATGACGCCCCACATCGCTCTACACTCTCGCTTCGGCCGCGGCCCGCGCCGGCTTCAATGCCGTGCTGCCGTTGAGCAGCGACACCAGTTCGCGTGCTCGATGCGCGGACGTGTGTTCGGAAAGCACGCGTTCGCGTGCGCGCTGTGCAATCCGTTGCAGATCAACGTCGCTGCGGTCGAGCGCTGCTAATGAATCGTCCGCCGTAGCGGCGGCGATAATTTCCGACTCCGGCTCGAAGAACGTGTCCAGGCCATCCCAGGCGTCGGTCAGGACGGGCGTGCCGCAGAGCGCGGCTTCGAACAGACGGCCCGAGGGGCACCAGCCCATCGCCGCCATGTCCCGCCGTGTGATGTTCAAGGTCAGACGCGACGAGGAGAAGAAGGCGGGATGTTCCGGGGGCGGCAGATGCCGGACGAAATAGATATTGCCGCTCCACGGAAATTCTCGTGGGTACTGCGCTCCGCCAATGACAAAGCGCGATCGGGGCCGCGCACGCGCCGGTTCCACGAACAAGGTCTCAAGCGCCCGTTGGCGATCGGCCGCGTAGGTACCGAGATAGGAAAGATCACTGCGATAGCTTGCATTCTGCGATACAGGCCGGTGCACGTCCGGGTCGGCGTGGCCGTAGAGCGGCGCTACGCGGCGCGCGCCAAGCTCATCGCGCAGCATCTCCAGCGCGCGGCCGCCAGTGAAACTCAGGACAAGATCGAAATCTGCCAGGCCGCCCGCGCCGATGTACGGCACATCTTCGCCTCGCATTATGCGGCCTAAGGTAACGGGAGTATCGAGATCGTAGAAGACGTGAAGTGCAGCCGACTCCAGCACGAGGTGTTTCCAGGCCAGCGCATCCGGACAGTAAGAGGTGATAAGAGCGGCGTCTGCTCCCTCCAGTTCTGCCTGGGCAATCTCGAATACATCTTGCCATTCGCGATAGAGCACCAACCGCCCGCCGGGAATTTCCTCATAGTCGCGGGCAGCGGCATAGTAACTCACATCCCTTTCAAAGAAGGTGACCGTGTGGCCCTGCGCGGCCAGCGCGCGGCACAGTCCGCGCCAGAGGGTCGCGTGTCCGTTTCCCCAGGAAGAACTAATCGTCAGCCCGAACACGACCAGCTTCATGACGCAGCGGCTTCCAAAACGGCGCTTGCGAACGGTGCCGGAGCCATTTCAATGGCGGTGACGCTGGCGAGCGGCACGTCGACGGTTGCCCAGGCGTCGGCGCTGAGTCCCGCGCGATGCAGGCGGACGGCGCGAATGATTTCCGCATGGGTGACCATGACAAGGGTCCGCGATGGATAGCGGCGGCTCATGGATTCCATGTGCTGCAGAATGCGGGCGCGCGCTTCGGCGATGCTTTCTCCTTCCGGGGGCCGCGTGCGCGAGCGATGGACGTTCCAGGCGTACCATATGGGATCGGACTCCAGTCGCGTGAATTTTGCGCCGGTCCAGGCGCCGAAATGAACTTCGTCCAATGCGGGCTCAACCACGACCGGCAAATCGAAGTCCGTTGCCAAACCTTCGGCCGTTTCGATACAGCGCAGGCGCGGGCTCGATTGGAGGCAATCGATCGCTTCATCAGCCAGAATTTGCGCCAGCTGCGCAGCCTGCTGCCTGCCCAGGCTCGA
This sequence comes from Bryobacteraceae bacterium, assembly GCA_025929455.1. The sequence goes on from JAICMB010000055.1 coordinate 8,997, forward strand.
AAGATGCACCGTGTTCTCGTCACGGCCGGCCAGCGTTGTCGCGGCCAGCGGATGATCGGCGTGCCGCACAAGCAGAATCCTGCACATGATCAGTGTTCCGTCCGGCCGCGGCCGTCGATAAAATCGAGTGTGCGTTGCCGCGCTTCATCGTCGGTGAACTGCTGCGGCGGAGACTTCATGAAGTAGCTGGAAGGTCCGATCAGCGCCCCGCCGATGTGGCGGTCCAGCGCGAGCTTTGCGCAGCGCACCGCGTCGATGACAACGCCGGCCGAATTGGGCGAGTCCCACACTTCCAGCTTCAGCTCCAGGCTGAGCGGCACGCCGCCGAACGCGGTGCCTTCAAGGCGGATGTACGCGTTCTTCCGGTCTGTCAGCCAGGGGATGTGATCGCTCGGGCCAATGTGGATGTTCTCGGAAGCCAAGGGGATGTCGAGCTGACTGTTGACCGCGCGGGTTTTGGAAATCTTCTTCGATTGCAGCCGCTCCCGCTCCAGCATGTTGAGGAAGTCGGAATTGCCGCCGAAGTTGAGCTGGTATGTGCGATCCACGCGAATGCCACGCTCGCGAAACAGGTTGGTGAGCACGCGGTGCACGATGGTAGCGCCTACCTGGCTCTTGATATCGTCGCCGACGAGCGGAAGTCCGCGCTCCGAAAAGCGCGATCGCCATTTTTCGTTGGATGCGATGAACACCGGAATGCAATTGACGAATGCGCAACCCGCTTCCAGCGCCCGTTCGGCATAGAATTCCGTGGCGCGTTGAGAGCCAACCGGCAGATAGGAAACGAGAACGTCAGTCCGGGAATCGCTGAGCACCCGCGTTACATCCGCTTCCGGCGCGTCGGACTCGTCGATTTCGTCGCGCAGGAATTTACCGAGCCCATCCAGCGTCGGCCCGCGTTGCACTATAACGCCTGTCCTGGCGACCTTCGCGAAGCGCGCGGTGTTGTTGGGTTGCGCAAAAACCGCTTCGGCGACATCGCGGCCGACCTTGGCAGCGTTGATGTCAAATGCAGCGGATATCGCGATATCGCCCGGCCGGTAGCCGCCGACTTCGGCATGCATTAAACCCGCGGCCGGTTCATTCTCCAGAGCGTCGCGATAATAGGTGATACCCTGCACAAAAGATGAAGCGCAGTTCCCGACACCGGCGATGCCGACCCGAACGGAATTGGCCGGGCCCTGCAAACTGCTCTGCATTCATGTTCTCAACAAATGACCCGAAGCTACCGCCCCGGCGTGGCTCTCTCAAAACGTGAGATCGAAAGTTTCGTTCCGGCAAAACTTGCCTTTTGGGTTGAAAAGGCACGGCTGCTGCGGCGGGAAGCAAGTATACGTTCAACCAGATTAGAGCTTTTGCACCCGAAAGCGGAGCACGGCGTCATCACGCACCGCCACTGCCCCCCGGCTTGGTCCTGCGCTGCAGCTCGACCTGCTTTTCGCGCGTGCGCTCGGCTTCCCGATAGGCCTGCGCCATGCCGGAAAGGTATTGCGGCGGCACCGATTGCGTCTTCACGCCGTACCACGCGGCCGCCTTGCGCGTGAAATACGGATCGATCAGGTGCGGCCGCGCCAACGCCACAAGATCGGCGCGGCGGCACGCAATGATGGTATTGATCTGCGCGGGTTCGGTGATCGCACCCACCGCCATGGTCTTGATGCGTGCGACATTGCGGATCGTTTCCGCAAATTGCACCTGATACATGCGGCCGTAGACCGGCTTCTGCTCAGGCACAGTTTGGCCCGATGAGGTGCTGACGAGATCGCAGCCCGCCGCCTCGAAGGCGCGCGCAATGGCGAGCACGTCGTCTTCGGTGATCCCGCCGGGCGCCCAGTCGCTCGCCGAAATGCGCACCGACATGGGCTTCTCGTCCGGCCACGCCGCGCGCATCGCTTCGAACACCTCCAGCGGATAGCGCAGGCGGTTCTCGACGCTGCCGCCGTATTCGTCTGGGCGTTTGTTGGTGAGCGGCGAAAGAAAGCTCGCGAACAGATAGCCGTGGGCGCAATGTAACTCCAGCAGATCGAAGCCGGCGCGGTTGGCGCGCTGCGTGGCCTGCACGAATTCCGCTTTGATGCGATCCATCGCGGCACGATCCAACGCCGTCGGCGTGGTGCTGATGTTTTCGAAATACGGAATGGGGGAGGCGGAATAGACCGGCCAATTCTCGTCTGAATTGGGCAGCGGATGGTCCGCCATTTCCCAGCCGAGTTGCGTTGAGCCCTTGCGGCCGGCATGCCCCAGCTGCATGGCGATCTTCGCGTCGCAGTATTTGTGCACGAAATCGGCGATGCGCTTGAATTCATGCTCCTGCGCGTCGTTCCACAAACCGGTGCAGCCGGGCGAGATACGCGCATCCGGCGACGGGCACGTCATCTCCACATACATCAGCCCCGCCCCGCCCATGGCGCGCGCGGTGTAGTGCGTGAAATGCCAGTCGTTCGGCAAGCCATCGCAGGCCGAATACTGGTCCATCGGCGAAACCACCACGCGATTGGCAAGCGTGAGGCCGCGCAGCTTCAGCGGCGTGAACATCGGGGTCGGCCGGGCTTTCCGGCAATCGAAGCCGCTCTCCTCGAAATACGTCTGGTACCACTCGTCCTCGAA
>JAICMB010000200.1 GCA_025929455.1 Bryobacteraceae bacterium
ATCGTGATCCTGCGCCGCAATTCCGGAGATCACGAATGAAATCGGACTCACCGCCAGAAACGTAAACAGTGCCAGATTCGCTACGAGATTGCGGCCGATTTCCATATGATAGGGGCCGGACGATTCGACAGGTCCGCCGACCAAGTGCCGCAAGAGGAGGTAAAGCAGCCCGGCCGCGACGTAGGGCGCCAGTCGCCCCGCGGCTCGCAGCAGGCGGCGGTCCCAGCGCGCTTCGAGATCGGTGCATAGGGCCACCACCGCAACCACCGCGAGAAAGCCGAACGCCGTTTCCTTCGCGAACAGCGCGGCGCCGCAGGCGAGCACGCTCGCAGCCCAAAGCCAGCGCCGCTCCGCAGCCGCCGCGCGGTCGAGAAAGGCCAGCGCGAACAGCGCGACTCCGGTGCAGCCCAGCATGGCGCTCAACACTTGCGACATGGTGTCGTTGCCGATCACGGCGGGCGTGGCCACCTGCGCAACCAGCATCAACACGGCCGCGCATCCGGTAGCAACGTAGGACAGCCGCAGCCGCAAACCGGCGAATACGACCAAGCCGACCAGCAGCGCGTGACATGTGAGCGACACCAGATGGAGCGGCAGCGTATTGAATCCAAAATGCTGTTGAATCGGACTCAGGATGATCGCTTCGAGCGGGCGCCAGGCGTGCTTGGCGAATGCGCGGTGCTGGAACAAACTCAGGAGGCCGCCTGGGGGCTTACCGTAGTAAAAGAGAAAATCGTCAGAATAATACGGCCCGCTCAAACCGGGCAGAAACACCAGCAGACTGAGCAGAAACGCGACGGCGGCGGCGATGATACCACGGCCGGCATCGCGCGCGAGAGACTGCGCCGAGCCTCGTGCCGCTAACAGAGGAACCGATCCGGGCGTCGCCGAAGGAGAAGCGGTCAAAAAACACCCCGCGCCGCTATAAACAGAATCGCGGCGCTGGCCGCCGCGATAACATAGCTGGCGCGATCGCGGAGGGCGAAGACGATGGGGTCAACATCGACGCAGCCGCGGTAGCACAGCACCCAGAGGCGGCTGATCCAATACAGAAACAGAAGACACAACGACCACAGCACCGCCGGCGCGCGGTACAACTCCACCACTTGCGCGCTATTGATGTATAGCGCCAGCACCAGCACGCACATAAAGCCGCTGCTCGCGCCGAGCGATCCGATGGCCTGCAGATCGGCGCCGAAATAGCCGCGTCCGGGAGCGGCCGCTCCCTCCGGCAGCGCGCGCAATTCGGAGAACCGCTTCACCAGCGCCAGGCTGAGGAAGAAGAACATCGAGAACGCCAGCAGCCACGGCGACAACACGATCCCGGTGGCGGCGCCTCCTGCGAGTACGCGCATCGTGTACAAAAATCCGAGCGCGAATACATCGAGCAGCATGCGCTGCTTCAGATCCAGCGTGTAGGCGAGCGTCAGCGCGTAATAGCCCGCCAGTACGAAGCGAAAATCCCACGGCAGTAGCAGCGATAATCCCGCGGCCCCGGCCAGCAAAACGGGAATGAGCACGGCGCCGAACGCGATCGGCAGATCGCCCGCCGCGAACGGCCGACGGCGTTTCGAAGGATGCAGACGATCGGCGCGCAAGTCGAGCAGATCGTTCAACACGTACACGCTCGAAGCGCACAAACTGTAAGCCGCGAACGCCACGATCGCGCGCGCGTCCGATGCCCAGTGGAACATCTGGTGCGAGGTTATGACCGGAACGAAAATCAGCGCGTTCTTTACCCACTGATGCACGCGTATCGCCCGCAACAACGGTTTCAGGATGCCGCGGCGGTGGGGAAACGTCCGCTCCACCGTAGCGACGGCAGCGGCCCGCCGTGCGATTCCGCTGCTCGCTTCCACTACAAGTGCGCGCCGCGCCGCGCTCCAGACCGGTAAGTCTGCCGCCGCATCGCCGGCGTAATCGAAACCGCCCACGCCGTAGCGCGCTTCGAGCGCCAGCCGTTTATTTTGTCCCTTTAGATTGGTTTCGCCATCGCTCGCCATCACGGACGAGAAAATCGCCGTGTGCGCGGCGACGGCATTGGCCAGGCGAGCGTCAGAAGCAGTCACCAAAACCAGTTCCCGCCCGGCAGCGCTCTCTTCGCGGAGATACTCGAGCAGCGCTTCGTTATACGGCAGCGCGCACGCATCAAGTTCCACGCGCGAAGCAATTTGCCGCTTAAGATAGGCACGGCCGCGCAGCAACCACCCGAGCGCCAGCACCGCATTCCACGGATTGCGGCGCACTAAAAGCAGAAAAGACTCGAAAAGTAGGTCCGACTTTATGAGCGTGCCGTCCAGATCCACACACAAAGGGGGCGCGGCTGAAGGGCGGGCTACAGCGGCGTGGAGGCCGGAATCGCGTGGGGCTGGGTCGATCAAGCGTTTATCGCCGTCCGCAGGGTCTAATGACAAAATACCATTCGTGCCAAGCGGTGATCTGTCATCATTGCTACTTATCGGCGCGGGTGGGCCCAGGGAATGCGAAAAATCGGCTCGGCGAACCGCAATTCCTGCGTTTACATGGTCGTGGGCAGCGAGAGCGAGGCGCGGGACAGCGCGCGTTGCAGCAACTCCTCCGCCTCTGACTGCGGTACGGCGCGGGCCGTCGAAACCTCGGTCACCAGCATCGACCGCGCGCGGGTGAGCATTTTTTTCTCCCGGAACGAAAGCGGTTTTTCCGTCTGCAGCAGCAGCAGCATTTTAAAAACTTCGGCAATTGCCAGCAGGCTGCCACCGCGCATTTTTTCCGTGTTTTCGCGGAAGCGGTCTTTCCAATCGACCTTCGCCTTTACGGGCCGCTGAGCAAGATATTCGAGCACCCGCGCGACGTCGCTGGTCCGCGTCACCTTGCGCAGCCCGATCTCTTCAACGTGCGAGAACGGCACCATCACGGTCATACTGCTGGAGGTGAGCCGTAAAAGATAAAAGCGTTCGAACTTCTGTCCGAACGCCCTCGTACTGATATTTTCGATGGTCCCGACCCCGTGATTGGGATAGACCACCTTCTCGCCGATTCTGAAAAAGAGCATTGCGCCCATAAGCACCCGCCTGTTTGTTATTCAGAACACGGAAACCGGATACAGCATGTTACGTCCGAAACAAACATTTGTCAACGGTTTTGTGGTGCTGCCGCAAACCATAGAAAACGCTAGTGCGCGGCGCTCCGTACACTACGGCGCGGTGGCAATGTACGTGCTAGCTCTGGCGGTCACACCTCGCCTGTGTGGGGCTAATCGGTCGTGGCACTGGCCGCGGTCGCGGTCCGCCCGGCATTCAGGTGGTCGTAGTTGAGCAGCGCATTGAACAGCAGAAAGTAGCTGCCCTGCGTTTCATTGCGCCACACCGGATTGTTGGCGAACAGCAGGACGTGGCCCTTGCCCTTCGGCACGTCGATAATCGCCGGTTTGTTGGCGAGCTCTTTTCCCCCGCTGAGCATGCCCGACACCAGCAGCTCCTTCTCGGCCGCGAAACGCAGAATTACACGCGGGCGTGTTTCCGGTGTCGGAAGGAACGCGCGCATGTATTCGCGTACATCGTCATCGAGCGGCGGTTCCTCGCCGGGCTTCAGCACGGGTTTCGGAGGCGGCGCGACATACGGGCGTCCTTGCGGAACGTCAGGATCGTCAACGCCGCCGCGCCCGCTGGGACGCGTGTCGCTGGGGTGAGTGTCTGCGAAGCCGGAACCCGGTCTCGTGATTTCGAGCACCGGCGCCTGGTTGAAATATACGGCGAGTCGGTCCCCGTACCCATACGCGACGGGACTGTTCTTGTCGGCAATGACGGCATCGAGCACGCTGCCGTGCGCCTGCAACTCACGCGTGCGGACGATCGACACGCCCTCCACCAGGCCGTAGTCGATCGGAATCCCCGCGTTCCCCTGCACCACCACAAACAATCCGCCGGCGTTAACGAACTGCGCAATCTTATCCAACCCTTCGAGACCCATGCCGCCGCGCATATCGTCCGTAGTATCGGGCGAGCTGCCGAGATTCGGCGTGATGCTCGATTCTTTCCACGGGATCGGATCGCCGCCGTGCATCGGAATGCCGTTCACCACGCGTTGCGGGTTGCCCGGCGTCGGCCCGAAAATAATGACGTCGTATTTCTCGCGCAGATCGGGAATGATGCGCAGCTTCTGGTCCGAAATGTACTCGTACGGAATTTGCAGGCGATCGAATGCGACGCGGTACCAGCCTTCGTTTTGCGTGTTTAACCACGTGTGCACCAGCGCAACGCGCGGCGCGGCGAGCGGATGCATCGCAATCTGCGGCGCGGCCGCGAGCGCATGCACGGCGATACCGAGATCGGCGGCGGCTTCCGCGAGCCGGTCGCGCGCGGCGTTGTTCGTGATCACAAATGACCCGGTCGGAAATTGCTTGCCCGCGTTTTCAAATGGCGCTTCCGTGGCGAACATCGGCAGATCGTGCAGTCGAAAGCGCAACGTGGCGAGCGCGCCTTCCGTGTTGTTCGCGATGGCGAACGCCGCGGCATCCGCCGGACCTTCGATGCCGCCCTCGGGCTTCACGGGCGCGGTCAGTAGGGTCATCGGCACATCGAGAATCGCTGTGTCCGTAACGCGAATCGTTTTTATGTTGCGCAAGGGGCCGAGCGACCAGCCGGTATCGTCGTACGGTCGCGGATCAGACACGTTGTAATACTGCTTGTCCAGCATCATGTCCGCCATGCGCGAATACGGCTGGTCCATGCGAATGACATAGCTGCCCGCGGGAATCTTGATCTTGCCAACCTCGGAAGCGCCATCGCTGCGGTGCACCTCTACGCCCTGCATCTCGAGCAGGTTCACCAGTCCCGCGCACTCACCCGGCCGCGGGTCGTCCGAAGGAATCACCCATGCCGCGGGTCCTTCCTTGCGAGCCTTCTCGATCGAACGCTTGCTCTTTATGTAGAAGTTCTCGAGAAACTCGCGGCGGTTGCGCGCCGTGTAGTCCATGGCGAGCAGCAGCCCGCTCTCCTGCAGGTTGATGTTGTCGCGCAGCGACCATTTCACCTTCGCAAGCGGAGGATTCGGGCGATACCACGTGCGCGTGGTCGCCGCTGCGGGGATGGTGCGCTCGCGCGTGTCCGCGCCGACGCCGCCGAAGGTCTCATAGAAGCGGCCGATCGCGTTGTGCCCGTTCGCCGCATAGAACATATAATTCGGCGCCCAGCCATCGTAGAAGCCATGCGTCCAGACGCCCGGCACGCCCCGCCGCGTGAGCTGCTCCACCTCGACGTACGCCATCTTCTGCCATTCATCGACCGTGATGGGATCGAGCCAGGCGTTGTACGGGCCCATGCCGGTCGAGACATACAGGAACGGCTCCGATTCGTGCAGGTCGTGCAGCACCTGCGGATGCCATTCGAGAAACGTCTTCATGATGTCGCGGCTGAGCGCGAGCGCCATGCCCATCGCATCGCGATTGTTGTCATGCGCGACGTATTTGCCCCAGTACACGAGATTCGGAGCTATGCGGTTCGGAAACGCCTTGTGATAGTTGTAGACGTCGACTTCGCGGTCGTGCCCGTCGACCTCAGTGGTGGGCGTGAGCAGCACGATGGAGTTCTTGCGGATATTTTCAACCAGCGGCGTGTTTTCGACGGCCAGCCGGTAGGCCAGTTCCATGATCATTTCGGGGGAGCCGGTTTCGGGCGAGTGGATGCTGCCCGTCGCCCAGTAAAACGGCAGCCCCTCGTTGATCAGCCGTTGTGCTTCCTGCGTGCTTAGTTTCCGCGGATCGGCGAGCTGCGCGGTGATTTGGCGATAGCGGTCGAGCTTGCGTATGTTCGACTCGTCGGAAACCGCCACCATCAACATTTCGCGGCCTTCTTCGGAATGGCCGATAGTGAACACCCGCACGCGCGGGCTGGCGCGCTCGAGTTCGCGCAGGTAGTTGTAGATATCTTTGGTGTACGTCAGGTGGTCGGGTGCACCGATGATGTGTCCGAGAACTTTGTCGGGCGCGGGCACGCGCGACGAAGCCGGCAAATGATCGACCAGTTCGGTTGAGAAAAACGGCTCCGTCGTGTACTCGCGAATCTTGGCCGTGTAGGCGGCATCGGGGCCCGCCTCGACGCGCGCGCGCTTCGGCGCTGCCGACAACGAGGCCAGCACGGCGGCTGCGAGGACGCAACGAGCTAAGCGCATAACAGACGATCTTATCCTGCGTACTACATCACCCGCTTCGCCCGGGGTGCGCGACGTAGAAATGATGGAAGGCGAAACGGGAGTGGTTGTGGCGTGAGAATCTGGAAGTATATACTACTTCTAGAAGGAGACCCCCATGGCCGAGTCCCTCGCGCTGTTGGAATCCCGCCGGGCGGATTTGCTCC
>JAICMB010000781.1 GCA_025929455.1 Bryobacteraceae bacterium
ACCCCACGCCGTGCAGCGTAAGGAAATGGCGCGGTGCGGTCGGGTCCGGCTCTAGCTTCTGCCGCAGCTTCACCACGTGCGCGTCAACCGTGCGCGTGGTCGGATACGACTCATAACCCCACACCGAGTTCAGGATCATTTCGCGCGTCAACGGGCGGTCGGGGTTATGCAGGAAATACGTCAGCAGGTTGTATTCGCTCGGCGTGAGCTTCAGCTCTTTCCCCGCGCGTGTGACAATGCGGCGTTCGAGATCGATGGTGACGTCGCCGAAGCTCGCCACCGCGCGCGATTCGGCCGCCGAGCGGCGTAATACCGCACGAATGCGCGCGAGCAGTTCTCTCGCTCCGAACGGCTTGACAACATAATCGTCCGCGCCGATCTCGAGCAGCAGCACCTTCTCGACTTCCTCGCCGATGGCGCTGAGCACGACCACCGGCGTCGTCACGCCCGCTTGCCGCAGCCGTTTGCAGATGTCGATGCCGCTCAACCCGGGCAGCCGCAAGTCGACCACCAGCAAGTCCGGCCGCGCCGTTAGAGCCAAGTCATGACCGGTCTTGCCATCGGCCGCGGTGACCACGCGAAAGCCCTCCTGCTCAAGGAGCAGGCTGACCGTATCGCGCAGACTGTCGTCGTCGTCGATGACCAGGATGGTGGCCGCTGCACTCACCTTTTCAGTGTACGCGTCTGGTTTCATGAAGCTCGCGGGAGAGCCCACGGGGGCCTCCCCCACTGACCCGGCCCCCGCGCCCCGCGGTCCAACTGCAAGTGCTGGCATACGAAATTCCACCTCCTACGGTTGACCCGCGAGAAATATTTCCGAACTTTCGAATCGCGTTCCCCCGGCGGCCGCCGGCGCCAGGCCGCGGAAAGCTCCGCCAGCCCGAACGCCGGTGCCAAAGAGGAGGATTTTGCCGCCGGGTTCCGCGGATCCTATAGCGGGTGCGGCGACGGACAAACCAGACGGCCCGAGGTATGCTTGTGCCCGGTCCGCCGACGCCGCATTCCTGCCATGTTGCGAACTGAAGCTCGGAACGGCTGTGGCGGCGGAATGCAGGACTGCCACTGCAAAGGCCTCAACAACGCCGTTACCGATTTCAACTCTCACAAACCGAGAGTAAGGCCCCGGGCCGCGCCGCGTGTTCCCGCCGTGTAAAAGGATTGTGAAACGCCCGGGTCCGCGTGTCAGCGGCCTTCCAACTCGTTGACCAGCCGGTCCGTGTGATACAGGTTTCGCAGGGCTTCCATCATCCCGCCCGTGTGCACAGCCACGGCGCGATTGGTGGCTTCGTCGTACAGAAACGCGCCCACCAGGCTTTCGATGTTGCCGTCAAAAATCAATCCGACCAGCTCCAGGTTGCGATTGACCACGGGCGAACCCGAATTGCCGCCGATGATATCGCAGGTGTTCACGAAATCGAGCGGCGTCGAAAGGTTTAGCGCCGCCCGCCCATTGACCCAGCGATCGGTCAAGTTGAATGGCGGCTTGTCGTCGAAGTCTGCGGAACGCCCGTATAGTCCGTAGAATGTCGTCTTGTACGGCGCGACGGTGCCGTTCATGGGATAACCTTTCACCGTGCCGTAAGACAGGCGGAGCGTGAACGTGGCATCGGGATAGGTCGATTTTCCGTAGATTGCGAAACGCGCCCGCTCGATCTTCTCGCCTGCTGGGACTTCGACCGCTTCAATATTGTCGCGCCGCCAGACCGTAACGGCGCGCAACGACGGCTCCACCTTGCGAGCGAACACAACAAGCGGATCGGTAGAAGCGTTCACAGCCGCTTCGCCGCCTTCGAGCAGCGCTTTGCGCACGGCGGGATCGGTCAGTTTCGTGGTTGCGAGCGCGGCCTTGGCGGCCTGCGCAGGTGTGCGCCCGCCGAGCGC
>JAICMB010000392.1 GCA_025929455.1 Bryobacteraceae bacterium
CTGGCCCGCTATTCCTGCCTTGCACGTACGATTAGAACCATTCCACCCCTGAACGCGAACAAAATATTTCGCGCGACCCGGACGGAAGGGCACGAGCATGCGTGTTACGGTCGCGGAAGCCGCGCCGGTGGTTCCGGATATAAGCTCGAATATACTGCGTGCCGGAAGGGATTGTTTTTAAATGGGACGTCGAGCGTTCAACACGCAAGGGCGAGGTCGGTTTCGCGCGTACGTGAACCGACCGCGCGGTGTCGGTCCGGCTGAGCAGACTGGTGGGGCAGGCAGTTTTGCTGCCTGCCGTTTTCATCCGACGCGGTACGCGCTGCGCGCTTGCGGGTCCACGTAGTCGTTCAGTTTGTCCGAGTTGGTAATCCGCATTGTGGAGGTGTCCCAATCCAGCCGCGAACCGGGGAAGTGCTGCGCTATGCAGCCTAGCAGAAACGCCTCCGTCACCGGACTCTGCGTTTCGAAACTCGCGAGCGGCGCGGGACCGCCTTTACACGCCGCGATCCACTGGTCCACCGCTTCATCGCCGTAGCGCTCGCGCGGCGGCAGGGTGTACTTCGCGTTCTCCGGGTACAGGCGCGGATTGTTACCGTTGAATCCAGCGAGGATGAAGCCGCGGTCGCCCACATACATGATGCCTTCGTTATTCTCGCCGCCGCTGAAGTAATGTTCGTCCTCGGGGCGCAAGCCGGACGGGCGCGGCGGGCGCAATCCGCCGTCGTACCAGGCCATATGCACGGGACCGCGATTACCTTTTGCCGGATAATGCAAGTGCACGATAGACGACTTGGGAAACGTCTCGGGGAACGGTTCGCTGCTGCTCGCCTCCACCATCGTCGGCGGCGTCAGGTCGAGAATCTTGAACACGCCCGCGAAGCTATAGCAGCCCATATCGCCGAAGGAGCCATCGCCGAAGTCGTACCAGCCGCGCCATACGAACGGCAGGTACGCGCTGTTGTACGGCCGCTCCGGCGCGGGCCCGAGCCAGAGGTCCCAGTTCAAGCCCGTGGGCACGGGTTCGACCTCTTTGGGACGCGCGATACCCTGCGGCCAGAAGGGACGGCTCGACCAGTTGTGCACTTCACGCACGGTTCCGATAGCGCCGCCATCGATCCATTGAGAAATGATTTTGGTGGACTGCGTGGAAGGATTATTGACCGTGATTCCGGCGGCGACCTTCATCTCGCGCGCAGTATGCGCCACGCGGCGCGCGTCCGCGATGGAATGCGTCATCGGCTTCTGACAGAGCACGTGCTTGCGCTTGCGCATGGCTGCGATAGAAATGGGTGCATGCCAGTGATCGGGAGTCGCGACATAGACCGCGTCGAGATCTTTTTGCTTGTCGAGCAATTCGCGGAAGTCCTCATAGGCGTTGCAGCCTTTCGCGGTCTGCTGCCCCTTGCGCGAGCCGTAGTACGCGTTGACGAGGCGCTGCGCGGGTTCGCGCCCGCCCATGCCGAGGCTGCTCGAAAACTGCGGCGTGAGTTGCACGCGACCGGGTGAGGCCAGATCCTCGCCCCAGTTTTCGTATCCCGGGCCGAGCAGATTGCGCGCCATTTTGAGCATGGCGTTGTCGCTGTACTCGATATAGTTCTTGCTGAACTTGTTGCAATCGCAAACAGCGACCACCTGCACGTCGGGCTTCTTCAGCAGGTCCATAGTCACGGCGAGTCCCTGCCGGCCCAGACCGATCGAGGCGAGCGTCACCTTATCGCTCGGCGCGACGTACCCTTGACCGAGCACGTGGCGCGGCACGATGGCGAAGGTCGCGGCGGCCGCCGCGGCATTGCCGAGCAGCTTGCGGCGCGAGACTTTCTGTTGGCCCGAATCTTCTGTCATATTATTTCTCCTTTATTTTGCGAATTGCAGATTGCGCGTGAAGAACGGCAGCACGCGCGTTTCGATGCGATCCGCGATGTGATTGATGTGATTCCCTTCGTAGGTCTCGTACGTGTGCGCGATGCCGTAGGCCGCCAGCAGCGCATCCAGCTCTTTATTAGTGGCGGCAATCTGGCGATCTTCGTTACCGGCATCGAACGCGATCGCGTGTAGCCGCCTCAGATTGGGGACGTACTGGTCGACCATGGCGAGCGGCGCGTTCGCGGCCCATTTCGCCGCAATGTCGCGGCGGGGCTGCGCGTCACGGAAGGGCAGGTCAAGGAAAAACGGCGGGTTTTTCGGATCGGGCGACCAGGCGGCCGCGAGTGCGTAGACTGCGCGCGCCATGAAGCCGGCCTTGTCGATTTCCTGCACCGTTTTCATGGCTTCGAGATGCCGCATCTGTTCCGGGTCGGAGTGCGTGCCGAAATCCGCCGACATGCAGCAGGGACTGAGCAGGTAGACGCTGGAGAAGACCTCCGGGTGGCGCATGCCGATCCGGATGGCGCCGTAACCTCCCATGGAGTGGCCCGCGAGGCCGCGGCCGTTGACGTTGGGAAGGGTGCGGTAGTGCTCGTCCATGTAGGCGACGAGTTCATGCGCGATGTACGTGTCCCAATCGCCGGTGGTCGCGGAGGTGCCGTAGAAGCTGCCGGCGAAGCGCGTGTACGCGTTCGGCATCACGACGATCATCTCTTTCGATTCGCCGGCCGCTAGCGCCTGGTCGAGGATCTTCGGGAGATTGATCCAGTGCGGCACGAATCCGAACCATTTGGCGTCGTCGTCGGTGAAGCCGTGCAGCATGTAGAGCACGGGATAACGGCGCGAGCTGGTCTTATAGCTGGGCGGCAGGTAGATGGAGACATCGCGGTCGGGAGAGTCACCGTCGAGGTTGCCTTCAAGCGCGCGCCCGTGCACTTTGATGCGCTGCACGGCGCCGTGTTCTGCGGCCGCAAGTGTGAACAGACCGCCGACCGCCAGCGCGGCGACGGGCAGGATCATACGCGAAAGCTGCATGTGATCCGTATTGTACGCCCGCAGGGCAGGCCGCAAGACCGCCTGCCCCCTGAAGTCTTAAGGTTCGAAGTAGCCGTTGATATCGATCACCACGTCGGTTGCATCACTCGCCATGACCGAAACCGAACCGTCGCTACCCGCCGCTACGAGCGCGGAATTGGCGATCGGCAGGCCCTTGTACGCGTTCAAGGTCGATACTCCGGACCAGGGTGTGCCACCGCGCCAAACACTGAGGAAGCCGAGAAAGCCTTTCGGCACTGCGGTGACGTTCAATGAGTACGCTTGTGCCGAGCTTGGGACATTGCAGCCGCCGGACCGCAATGGAAAATCCCGGGGTTGTGATGGGGCCAGGCTAGGGCCGCCAAATGTACCGTCGGCATCCCGCGTGTCAACGACTCGGCATGGTGGCAAAACTTTGAAATGATAACCTGGCGGCATCCCAGGCGGCAAGTTGCCCACCGGCGAAAAGAACCCGCTGAGATCGACGACAAGGTCAGTAGCATCCGTCGCCTCCACAGTTACGTAGTCGTTCGTTCCCGGTTCAACAATGGCGAAGTTCGCGATAACGCTGCCGTCATAAGAATTCAGTGTGGATACGCCGGGCCATGGCCGACCGTCCGGCCATATGCTCAGGTATCCTAGAGGCCCGTGCGGAACCACCGTGAAATTGCCCGCGAAGGCGAAGGACCACATCGGGCCGCAAAGACCGAGGTCCAAGGGAAAAAATCGCGGCGTGGAAAAGGCCAGTGCCGGCGGCCCGTAGAACGACAGTTTCGATGTGTCGCGGGTGTCGATGATTCGACATGGTGAGTACAGAGGACGGTAAATCAGGTCCGCACTCGGATCGAAATATCCATTAATATCTATGATCAAATCTGTGTCGTCAGACGCTTGGGCGCTTATTGCGCCACCTGCTCCCGCAGGAACGATCGCTCCGTTTGCAATGACGGAACCGTCGTACGAGTTCAATGTCGATACGTTAGGGATCGGGCTAGTCGCGGGCCAAAATTTGAGCCATCCGAGCATGCCGTGAGGCACCACGGTGACATTTAGGACATAGGCTTGCGCTGACCCGGGTATCCCGCATGCCGACGCGGTGATCGGAAATTCGCGAACCCTGCCGGCAATCAGGGCCGGCGGACCGAACGGCGCGGCCAACCGGGAATCACGCGTATCGACGACGCGGCATGGCGTCATGGGTTGATAGCCCAACGATGAAGATATAGCC
>JAICMB010000460.1 GCA_025929455.1 Bryobacteraceae bacterium
AGAATCGCCGGTTTTAAACGGTCTGAGGGAGAGCGACATTCGTGCCGAGCTCGACCGGATCCTAAAGAGCCGCGTGTTCATCCATTCCCACCGCATCCGGCGGTTCCTGCAGTTCGTTGTAGACGAATGCCTGCTTGGCCGGCATCATCGGTTGAAAGAGTACCTCATCGGGCTCGAAGTGTTCAGCCGGCAGGAGACATTCGACCCCCGCGTCGACTCCATCGTGCGCGTGGAGGCGCGCCGGTTGCGAGCCAAGCTCGACGAATACTACGCGACCGAGGGCCGCGATGATGAGATTCGCATCGAACTGCGCAAGGGTAGCTACGTGCCGATCTTCGAGTACCGGCGTCCAGGCGCTGCGGGGAACGGCGGAATCGCTCCGGCGCAGCCGTTGCGCCGCGCTCTGACGGTCGGCAGCATCACAGTTTCGGATCACGGCGAAAACTACGACCGCGTAGTGGAGGAAATTCGCCGCCGCTTGGCGCACGTGCTCATTAAAGAAGGATATTTCCATGTGACCGCGCAGGCGCCTGCCTTGCCGGCCGACGTCACGAGCAGCGATGGTGCGGGCGCGGCGCCGGTAGCCGCGTCGGAAGGCCGTACGGCCGACTACGTTATCGACGGCAACATACAAGTGCGAGGCAACTGGATCGACGTCATTCTCCAGATGTATAGCGTGCACGATAAATCGTACGTCTGGTCGGAGGAGGCCGAGTGCAGCATCGAGAACGTCTCGGCCGTAGACGAAATGGCGCGTTCGCTCAATCGCTGGATGGCGACCGCAGGTCAGGCCGATGCGGCGCGCGCGCGGCGGCTCGGAGCCGACCGGCACGCCTTCGATCTGTACCTGCAGGGCCGTTACCAGTGGAAGCTCGGCACGCCTGAAAGCGTGCGCAGCAGCGTGCCGCTGTTCACGCGCGCGATCGAACACGATCCCAATTACGCGGCGGCGTGGGCGGCGCTCGCCGAAGCCCTGCTGGTCAGCGCCATTTTCGGTTACGGCGGATCGCCCGAGATCGCCGTCCGCATGCAGGATGCGGCGCGCCGGGCTATCTCGCTCAACAACAATTTACCCGAGGCGCACACCGGGCTGGGCGCCGTGCTTTCGCTAATTGAATGGAAGTGGGACGAAGGCGAACAGCAGCTACAGCAGGCAATCCACATCGCCTCCAGCGATCCCGTGGTGCACGTCGCCTATGGTTTGCAGCTCGCCTGCCGACGCATGTACGATCAGGCGCGCTCGGAGATGTTGTGCGCCCAGGAGCTTGATCCCGCTTCGCTGATCGGCAATTTCGCCGTCGGCTGGTTCATGTGCATTTGCGGTCAATACGATGAGTCGATCGCGCAGCACCGCACTGTTTCGCAGATCGCGCCCGATTTCCCACTTTCGTATCTGGGCCTCGGCTGGGCCTACGCCGGCAAGGGCCTTTATCAGGATGCGATTGCATATTTCACCAACGCATCGAGTTTGCTGAAATCGCGCAGCCTGTTGGCGGGATGCTTGGGATTCGCGTACGCACGCGCCGGCCAACGCGATGAGGCACTGCGGCATCTGGCCGTCCTCGAAGCGGGCGAGCCGCCGCAGGATTCGCCGAACTGGCCCGTTAGCGCGGCCGCCATTCATCTCGGGCTCGGAGACCGCGATCGCGCGCTGAACTGTCTCGAACGCGCCGTCGAAGCTCACGTCCCGTCGGTACCCTTGCGCACGTTGATGCCGGAATTTTCCGAGCTGCGGGGCGATGCACGTTTTGAGCGGCTCCTCCAGGCGATGGGAGTCGCATAGGAGGATTTCACCATGGCAGTACAGTGGAGCAAAGATGTAGACGCCTCATTGACGGAGGCCAAAAATACCAACCGCCCGATCCTGCTCGACTTCAGCGCGGCGCCGGCTTGAGGGGGATGTGCTCGGCTGGATGCCGAGTCCTACGCGAACCAGGAGACCGCCGGGTTCATCCACGACCACTTTATTCCCGTGGAGTCGCACATCAAAGAACACCCGGCGTGGTTTAAACGCTTTGAAGTTTCCTGGACGCCGACCGTGCTGGTGCTAGATTCGGGAGGCAAGGAACGCTACCGCATCGAAGGCTATCTACCGCCGCAGGAGTTTCGGGCTCAACTAGAAAGCGCACTCGCGCGCCTTGCCTTCGATGAGAAGAAGTGGAAGGAAGCCGAAGACGGATATCGCGCTGTAGCCCAGCAGTATGCGCAAACCTCCGCGGCCGCGGAAGCCGAGTATTGGGCGGGCGTGAGCCAGTATCAGGCCTCGCACGATCCCGCCGCGCTGGGAAAAACCGCGCAGACATTGAAGCAAAAATATCCGAACAGCGTCTGGGCGGAAAAGGCGTCCATTTGGCTGGGTTAGACTTTCGCGTTGCGCAGCATCTCGCGCTTCAAGAACGCCTTCGCGACAACCCAATCGCGCTTCACGGTCGCCGGTGACGTACCTACCACTTTCGCCGTCTCCTCGACCGTAAGTCCCGCGAAATAGCGCAATTCCACAATGCGGCTTTGCTGCGGATCATTCTCGCTCAAAGCCTTTAACGCATCATCGAGTGCGACCAGATCCAGGTCGCGCTCCTCGCTCGCGGCCAGCGCCTCGTCGAGCGAGAGCTTGAACACATCGCCGCCGCGCTTGTTCGCCATCCGCGCGCGTGCATGATCGACGAGAATCCGCCGGATGAGCTGTGCCGCCAACCCATAGAACTGGCTGCGATTGTGCCATTCCACGCTGCGCTGATCGATGAGGCGCATGTACGCCTCGTGCACCAGCGCGGTGCTCTCGAGCGTGTGATCAGCGCGCTCGCGGCGCAAGTAGCGGCCGGCCAGCTTTCGCAGTTCGTTGTACACCAGCGGCGTGAGCTCATCGAGCGCACCGCGGTCGCCCTGTCCCCAACGCAACAGCAGATTGGTAACGCTATGTTCCGGGTTCTCGCCCATCATTTGCGCTCCGCATCGCTAATTAGCACCACATCGCTCGTACTGATGCCCCATGAAATCGCCAGCCGTCCATCGCGCGACCAGTCGAACGAATAAATCTGCCCCGACGTGAACGACGTGAGCGCGCGTCCGGGCCCGCCGTCGAGCGGCGCCAACCAGATGTTCCCCACGCCGGCGCGCACATCCACCATCGTTACGGCATCACCCCCGGGCGTCCAGCGCAGCGTGGAATCGGGCATCACGGTCGACGGCGCCGCCAAGGTTCGTACGGGCTCGTTCCCACCGTCAGGCGGAAACAACGCCAGCTTCCAAACGGGCTTGTCCTTGTTTTCGGCATGCCAGCATGCGATGACTCCGTTAACGGGCGATATCGCCGGATGCGTCGTCAAGTGATGCGTCAACCGTCGCGGCACGCCGCCCGCTACGGGTACCGTCCACAGGTTCCACATCGCGTCAATGCCGGTGTGATGGTAAACCAGATAACGTCCGTCGGGCGTGAACTGTGGCCAGTTGCTGTCCTGCACGCTCGCCGTGAGTTGCCGCGGGGCGCTGCCGTCCGCGTTGGCCCGCCAGATGTTCCAGTTGCCGCTGCGATTGGAGTGAAAGGCGATGAGTTTGCCGTCGGGCGACGCATCCGGCGCGTAACTGCGCCCCGTACCGGGCGTGATCTGCCGCTGCCCCGTGCCGTCCGCGTTCATTATCCACAGGTCGGCGATTCCGGTTGCATCGGATGCATAAAGAATTTTGTCATCGGGCGTCC
>JAICMB010000810.1 GCA_025929455.1 Bryobacteraceae bacterium
ATCGCGTCCCGTGCCGCCATTGTGATTATCGAACATCGAAAAAATCAGATGCTCGCCGTGAAGCGTGGTCGCGAAGCCCGAGATGGCCTGCGTGTGTTCCACGGAACCCGTTTTCCCTTCGATGCGGCCCTCGGCGGGCGTGCCCTTCATGCGATTGTCGAGCGTACCGTCAACACCCGCGACTGGCAACGTCGTCGCGTACGCATCGCCCCAGGGCTGATGGCTGTCATATTCAAGAAGCGAGACTACGGCGCGCGGCGTCACCAGATTTTCGCGCGAAAGACCGGAGCCGTCATCAACGTGCACGTCACCGGGCGTTATGCCGATGGACGTAAGAAACTGCTGCTCGATTTTCAACCCAGCGGTGAGCGAGCCTTCGCCGCTTTTTTCTTTTGCAACCGTTCGCAACAAAATCTCGGCGTGAAGATTCTCGCTGACTTTGTTCAACACGCGGACAATCTCGATCAGCGGCGGCGATTGGCGCTCGGCAAGAACCAGCGTGTTCGCTTCAGAGACCGGCGAGGACCTTTGCGGCAGCGATGCGGGTGGATCGAACGTCATGCCGTCGGAAGGCGGGGGAGCGTGCAGAGCGCGCGCGTCGCCCGTCACGCGAATGCCGCGCGCCAGAAGCATTTGCTTTAGCACATGGGCGGTGTACTCGGCCGGTTCGGGCATGGCCATCGCCAAATCGATGGGCGCATGGCCGAGCGGGATGGAGCCGCGTACCAGGAATGGCTTGGGTCCCGGATTTTCGACTGTATTGAAATCCGGTTGCGAACTGGCAGCTCCGGTGGTGACGCTGTAGGCATACACATCGTAGCCGGGCCACGGCTCGACAGCGACCCAGGCGGGCGCGCCCACGTGATCACCGGGCGTGACCTTGACATCGAGCCCGTTGTCGTCGAAGCAAATCGCGCTGACCGCGGCGCCGTAATCAAACGGCATATCGCCGACTGCCCAGCCTTCGGGAAACGGCTCGTAAGGGAAATAGGTGTCGTCCGCGATAATGTCGCCGTCGATTTCCTTCACGCCCTTCGCGACGATTGCGTCAACCAGTTCGCCGAGCGGCTTATCTGACGGGCCGTCGATGGGATTCTTCGCGTCGTAAGGAATGCGGCGGTTGGAGAAATCAGGATCGCCGCGGCCGACGAGCGTCAGATCGCCTCGCAAACGGCCCGCGGAGTCGAGAGTGCCGCGCGTTTCGATGGTGGTGCGGAAGCGATAATCCGGACCGAGCATGGCCATGGCGAGCGTGGTGGTGAAGAGCTTGGTGTTCGACGCGGGCGTGAAATAACGGTCGGCGTTAAGTTCGTAGAGCGTTTTGCCGGTGGCCGCGTCCGCGATCAGCACTCCGACAAAAGATTTCTGCGCCACCGGAATCGTCAGTGCAGATTCGACGCGTTGCTGGAATCGCGCGATATCGGCGGGAACGCGCACCGCGGGTTTGTTCTTGGGTGGATGCGCGAAAACATACGGCGAGAATGCGAGTGCCGTAGCGACGAGCGCGCCGATCATCCTCGATTTCGCCGCGGACTTTACGGCGCACTTTGTGTCGAGGTTCGTGCCAACGTTCGCGAATTGATGCTGGCGCACAGCGTCTCCCTGCTAATATCTTGGCGCTTGAAAATTCAGCCGCGCGATTATATGCCAGTTTATTGGGAGCAGAAACGCAGAGTTATCAACCGA
>JAICMB010000481.1 GCA_025929455.1 Bryobacteraceae bacterium
CTGGCGATGGCGGCCGCTTGCGCGCTGGCGCAAGAGCCCGCGCCGCAACCCAGTTCAGAGCCGCAGACGCCGCAAGACGTCTCTACGGCGCCGAGCGACACCGTCGATGTCGCATCGCAACCGTCCGACACCTATAGCGGGCCGTCCATCTTAAGCCGTGAACACGCCACCATCGGCGAGCGCGGCGGCAAGTTATTCGATTTCCGGCTTTTTGCATCGGTCGATGCGGTGTACGACTCTTTTCTCACGCCGGTATCGGTCAACAACGAGGGCGCGCTGACGCAGACGGGCGGCTCCTATGGAGTGGACGGCTCCATCGGCCTCAACGGCTCGAAACAGTGGAGACACAACAAGATTTGGGCCGATTACCGCGGGACTTGGCGCCACTACGTCAACCGCAGTTATTTCGATGGTACCGATCAGTTTCTCGACCTGGCATATGAACGCGATCTAACCAAGCGCTGGGTATTTCAGGCGCGGGAAACCGGCGGAATCATTTCACTCGCCAATGGCGCGTTCAATTACTACCCGATGACGAACACCGATCTATTCGCGGTGCCATCGAACGAGCTGTTCGACAACCGTTTATTTTTTTCTCAGTCCCGCGCCGATTTCATTTTTCAGAAGTCGTTGCGCAGTTCCTATTCTTTCGGCGGCGATGGCTTCACAGTGAGCCGGCGCTCCTCGTCTTTAGCTAGCGTGCACGGCGGAAACGCCCATGGCGATTATGCCTACCGTCTTACCAAGCATCAGACAGTGTCAGTGTCGTATGCATTCACGCAGTTTGCCTACGACGGCTTTTTCGGGGACTCGTCGATCCATAGTTTTTCGGGCGGGTACAGTGCGGGGCTCGGCCGCCGCTGGGATTTCAGTTCGCAGTTCGGCGTCATTCGGTTGGAAACGCGGGGGCTGAAAACGGTAACGTTGGACCCTGCCATCGCCGCTATCGTGGGCACGCCCACGACCATAGCCGCATTCGATACGTCGCGCACAATCCCGCTGATGATGGGGCGCCTGCTGCGGCGCTTCGAAAAATCGATGCTCACCATTACCGCCGCGAACATGTTCAGCCCGGGCAATGGTGTGTATTTGACTTCTCAAATGAAAACAGTGGCGGCCGAGTATAGCTATGTCGGACTGCGCCGCACGACCTTCTCAGCGACCCTCGGATATAGCAACCTGCAGACGATCGGTCAGGGACTTTCGAATTATTCCGGGGAGATCGCGGGCGCTGGGATGACGCACCGGCTGACCAGCAGCACGTTTATTGAGGCCCGGTTCGACTACCGCCACTTCACGACCGGCGCTGAGAGTTTCCGCAAGAACTCCAGTCGCGTGAGTCTCGGCATTGCGTACAGCCCCGGCGAGCGGCCCTTGTCGATCTGGTAGATTCCGGCGCTCGCGCCGTCCTCGCCACGATTCTATGTGTTGCTCCTCTGCGGTGGCAGACACGCGAAGGCATTGAGGCGAGAATCGCGCATCTACCAGCGGACGTGCATCGCGATGCTGCCGAAGGGCGCTCCATCGGAGGGCACGGATCTCCCCGGACCTGTGCGTGGTGCGCTATTGCGGCGAAAATGTGGACTGACACGCGTGCGCGAAATGATTCAGCGGTCCCGCACCGCTGCCGAAGCCGGGTGCGGTGAGGATGGCTTCGTGCACGAAGGACTTGGCGCGGCCGACGGCCTCGGGTAAGTCCGTGCCCTTGGCGAGTTCCGCGGTAACTGCGGCGGCGTAAGTGCAGCCGGAACCGTGCGTCTGATTCGTCGGCACACGCGCGCAGGCATACTCGCGCCAGTTCGTGCCATCGAAAAGTATGTCGACGGCATCCCCTTCGAGGTGCCCGCCTTTGACCAGCACCGCTTTCGCACCCATACCGCACAATCCACGCGCGGCTTCGCGCATCTCGTCGAGCGAGGAAACGGCGCGACCGGTGAGCGCGGCGGCTTCGTCGAGGTTGGGCATGAGCAGCGTGGCTCGCGGCAGCAGATCTTTTATGAATGTGGCGAGCGCGTCCGGTTGCATGAGCGGGGCGCCGTGTTTGCTTACCATGACGGGGTCCACGACCAAAGGGAATTGCCAATGGCGGGCCATATCCGCGACCGTCTCGATGATGTCGCGCGTTCCGAGCGCGCCGGTTTTCGCCGCCGCGGGAGGCACGTCTTCGAGCACCGCGCGGATTTGTTGCCGCAGCAGGTCCGCGCGCACGTATTCAAGGACATGTGCGCTGACCGTATTCTGGACGGTGAGCAACGTGACTACCGCTTCACCGTAAACGCCGAACTGATGAAACGTTTTAAGGTCCGCCTGCAGGCCCGCGCCGCCGCTGGGATCAGACCCGGCTATCGTCAGCGCTATCGCGGGCATCACGTACCAGCATGGCACGCCTTGTACTACACGTTGTCAGATTCATCGCAGCGCATACAAATCCCAGTGGGGCGGCCGGTCTTGCCGCCGGCTGCCCTCGTCCGCAGCAAGGCAGGAGTGCGTACGCGCTATTGGGTTGCGCTACGCTGCCGGGTGGGGCAGGCGTCCACGCCTGTGCCGGACCTCCAGGTCCGGCTCCTCGGGAATAGCTAAACAGGTCTGGAGCGGCCAACCGTCAACGTGGGCATGGGTACAAGGAACGGGATCTCGCCAGTGAGCCCGGGGCATCGTGCAGCTGACAGCCTGCCCTACGAAGACTACGGGAACGTGATGCGCTGGGTCGGTGCCGTTCCGGCGCTGTTGGTTATCTGCACGTCGACAGCGGCCACGCGGCTTACGTCGCCGGTGACCGGAAACGTTGCCTGCAGCGCGAACGCGCCGCCCGCCTGATTCCCATCGAAATACTTGCGGAAGTCGGCGGTTTCATCGATGGTGATCCCGGCAGGCGTAAGGTTGGCGCCGGCCGTGTCGTAGAACGTGAAGGACAGTCGCGATACGGAGTGCGTGTTGTCGAAACCGCGCAAATTGACGTCCAATGCACCGGCGCGGCGCACACCGTTGGCGGTATCGAAACCCACCGCCGCCGGAGCGATCGCGAGCGACGACTGAGCTGTGCTGCCGTCGCTCAGCACGAGCGAAAACGTGATTGTGCCCGCCGTGGTGCCGGTCTGAAATGCGAAGTTCACCTGAGTGCCGCCGATATGTGCCAGTGCGTCGCCCACGTTGATCTGCACGCTCGCTTTCCGCAGGGGACCCGAAACGAAGCCAATCGCCGGATCGTCGGGAAGGCCCGAGGCAGGTTTGAAATCGAGTGTGAGCGTCCCCGAACCGGCGGTCTTCGATGCGGCCGTGAGCGCGATGGAAATGTTCATCTGTTTGCCGCTGGCGGCCGTTTGCGAATCGAACTGAATGGCGGCCCTGGGCAGCGCCGGGGAGGCTACCAGAGCGCGCAACTGAAACACGCGTCCATCCACGTTGAGGGTGCCGGTCGCGTTGCCGTTGCCCGATGCCACGAACAGGATCTGAAATGTTTTCGTGTCGCCGGGCTGCAACGTCAACGGAAGCGTCAAGCCGGCCGGCCCGCTGAAACCGGACCCCGAAACCTGCACCGAGTTGACGGTGAGCGGCGCCGTTCCGCTATTCGA
>JAICMB010000282.1 GCA_025929455.1 Bryobacteraceae bacterium
AAGAGTTCGGACCCATTCACATCCTGGTCAACAACGCCGGCACGACCCGCGATGTCCTCGCGCTCCGCATGAAAAAGGACGATTGGGACGCCGTCATCGCCACCAATCTTACCGGCGCCTTCCTCATGTCTCAGCAGGTGCTGCAAGCGATGATGCGCGAACGCTGGGGCCGCATCATCAACATTTCCTCAATCGTCGGAGAGACCGGCAATCCCGGCCAGGCGAATTATGTCGCGTCCAAAGCCGGCCTGATCGGCCTCACCAAAACGCTCGCGCAGGAGATGGGCAGCCGCAACATCACCGTCAACGCCATCGCTCCTGGTTTCATCGAGACGGCGATGACGGAAAACCTCCCGCAAGAGCTCAAAGACAAAATGCTCGCCAACATTCCGCTGAAGCGCGCCGGCCGTCCCGAAGACGTCGCCGCCGCCGTCCGCTTCCTCGCGAGCGATGACGCCGCCTACATCACCGGCCACGTGCTCGATGTCAACGGCGGCTTGTTCATGGGTTGAGGTTCGCGACAATTAGCTCATGGCCTCTTCCGATTCCGGGAAGTTCACGGTCGGCCTGGTGCAGATGTCCTGTTCCACCGACCCCGGCGAGAATCTCGAAAAAGCCGTCTGGCGCATCCGCGAAGCGGCCTCGCGGGGAGCGCACATCGTGTGCCTGCCGGAGTTGTTCCGGTCGCAGTACTTCTGCCGCGAGGAAAACGCGGAGCTGTTCGCCCTCGCCGAGACCATTCCTGGCCCGTCCACCGAGCGCCTCGGCGCGGTCGCGCGCGATCTCCGCATCACCGTCATCGCGTCGCTATTCGAGCGACGCGCGCCCGGCCTCTACCACAACACCGCCGTCATCCTGAACGAAACGGGCGACATCGCGGGCATGTATCGCAAGATGCATATCCCCGACGATCCTCTCTATTACGAAAAGTTCTACTTCACGCCCGGCGACCTCGGCTTCCTGAATTTCGATTCCGCGCGCGGCCGCTTCGGCGTGCTCATCTGTTGGGACCAGTGGTATCCGGAAGGCGCGCGCCTCACCGCCATCCAGGGCGCGAACATCCTGTTTTACCCCACCGCCATCGGCTGGCATCCATCCGAGAAGGAGCAGTACGGCGCCGCGCAACTCGACGCCTGGCGTACCATCCAGCGCGCGCACGCCATCGCCAACGGTGTCTACGTCGCGGCGGTCAATCGCACCGGATTTGAAGGACCGGCCGACCAGGGCATCGAGTTCTGGGGCTCATCTTTCATTTGTGACCCCTTCGGCCAAATGCTCACAGAAGGTCCCACCAACGCCGAACAGATTCTCATCGCTGAATGTGACCCCGCGCGCATGGACGAAGTGCGCCGCAACTGGCCCTTTCTTCGCGACCGCCGCATCGACGCCTACGCGCCCATTTGCAACCGGTGGCTCGGTTAATGCAGCCGCATCGACGCCTGCCCGCCGAATGGGAGCCGCACGAGGCCACGTGGCTGGCTTGGCCGCATGAGGTCACCGACTGGCCCGGAAAATTCGCACCGATCCCCTGGATTTACGCGGATATCGTGCGTCACCTCGCGCGTGTTGAGCGCGTGCGCATTCTCGTCGAAGACACCACCGCCGCCGAAAAAGCGCGCCGCATTCTGAAAAAATCCGGTGTCGATCTGCGCGCCGTCGAATTTTTCGAACACCGCACCGACCGCAGTTGGACGCGCGACTACTGCCCTCTGTTCGTGCGCGAAGCCGGCGGCATCACCGCCACCAACTGGATCTTCAACGGCTGGGCCAAATACCCCAACTCCGAAAACGACAACGACGTCGCGCGCTTTGTCGCGAACGCGCTCGGCATACCGCGCATCGACATCGATATAGTGCTTGAAGGCGGCAGCATCGATGTCAACGGCGCAGGCTTGCTGCTCACCACCGAAGAGTGCCTCCTCAGCCCCGTGCAGGCGCGCAATCCCGGCTTCTCGCGCGAGCAGCTCGAAGCGATCTTCCGCGAATACCTCGGCGTCGATCGCGTCATCTGGCTCCGCAACGGCATCGCCGGCGATGATACCCACGGCCACATCGACGACCTCGCTCGCTTTACGAACGAAACCACCATCGTCATCGCCTCCGAAGACGATCCCACGGACGCCAATTACGCCCCGCTGCGTGAGAACCTCGATCTCCTGCGCGCGACCGATCTCAACGTCGAAACGCTCCCGATGCCTGAACCAATCTGGTTCGACAACCAGCGCCTCCCCGCCAGTTACGCCAATTTCTATATCGCCAACGGCATCGTACTCGTCCCCGTCTTCAACGATGCCAATGACCGCCTTGCCCTCAACACCCTCGCCCCGCTGTTCCCCGGCCGCGACATCATCGGCATCTACTCCCGCGATCTCGTGCTCGGCCTCGGTACGCTCCACTGCATGAGCATGCAACAGCCGCTCGCTTGAGTTCGCAGACTCCAGTGGGGCAGCCAGTCTTGCTGCCTGCCCGCGGCTCAAGATCCGCTCGCGCGTCGTTGCATTACGCGTGGAGGTTTTCGACCCTGCGAAGCGAGAGGTGCTGAGTCGAACGGTATAATGAACCGTTTACCGTGCGAATCTCCCCCGTACTTCTGGCGCTGGTGTTGTCTCTGCACGCGGCCAGCGTGCCCGATAGCCGCAAATTAGATCAGGGCCGGGCGCTGTTTCGCAGCAATTGCGCGTTCTGTCATGGCCTCGACGGGCGCGGCGGACGCGGGCCCGATCTGACCGGCAGGCTCGTGCATGGCGATACCCTGCCCGCCATTAAGAACGTGATCCGCCGCGGCATTCCGGGCACCAACATGCCCGCGTTCGGCTTCGACGAGGAAGAGTCCGGCGCGATCGCGATGTACGTGCGGAACCTGTCGCATGGCTCTGCCAAGCCCGAAGTCGCGACCGGCGACCCGCGGCACGGAGCGGAAGTGTACAACGCAAACGGCTGCGCGGGGTGTCATCGCATCGGCGACACCGGCAGCGTGTTCGGTCCGGACCTGAGCCGCGCAGGGGCGGCACGTTCGCTCGCGTATCTGCGGGAGTCCATCGTGAACCCGTCGGCGGATGTGCCCGAAGAATGGGAGGGCGTCAGCGTTACGGACCGCGATGGCCATCGCGTGGCGGGGGTGCGCGTCAACGAAGATACGTTTACGGTGCAGCTTCGCGATCAATCGCAGAAATTCCGCATGTTCGATAAGAGCGATCTTCGCGAGGTCGACCACATGAAGCGGTCGCTCATGCCCGCTTATAAGCTCGGTGCGAAAGATTTGAACGACCTGATCGCGTATCTCGCGACTCTGCGCGGTAGCGTGGAAGGCGATCGAGTCATACGCGCGCGGGGCGTAAAGTGATACGCCGCATCGCGCTCGCCGCCGTCGCATTCGCAAGCATCGGCGCCGCACAGGTGCCGTACGAGCGCATCGTGCGCGCGGCTACGGAGCCGCAGAACTGGCTCACCTATTTCGGCGACTATGGCGGCGTGCGCTATCGCGACCTCAACCAGATCAATACCTCCAACGTGAACCGTCTGCGCGTGGAGTGGATGTTCCAGACGGGACAACCGGGCGCGTTTGAAACCGTGCCGCTGGTTGTCGACGGAATCATGTATCTGACGGCCGCGAACGGCTACGCCTACGCGCTGGACGCGCGCAGCGGGCGCCAGCTCTGGATGTATCATTACGCGATCCCGAACAAGGCCATTCAGCCCAATGGCAGCGTGAACCGCGGCCTCGCGATCCTCGGCGATCGCCTGTTCATGACCACGCCGGACGGCCACGTTATCGCGCTCGATGTGAAGACCGGGCACCCGCTGTGGGAAATAACGATGGCGCCGAACGAGTCCGCGCACGGCGCAACCATGGCTCCGCTCGCCGCGAAGGACAAGGTCATCGTCGGCGTGACGGGAGGCGAATTCGGCATTCGCGGCTTCATCGACGCATACGATCCCGCAACCGGCAAACGCCTGTGGCGCTTCTGGACTGTTCCGGCGAAAGGCGAACCGGGCGGCGAAACCTGGCTGGCAGACTCGTGGAAGCGCGGCGGCGGCGCGACGTGGATGACCGGCACTTACGACCCGCAACTGAACACGTTGTACTGGGGTGTCGGCAATCCCGGTCCCGACCTGAACGGCGCTGTGCGCACGGGCGACAACCTGTATACGGCGTCGGTTGTCGCGCTCGATGCCGATACCGGCAAGTTGAAGTGGTATTACCAGTTTTCGCCGCACGACGCGCACGACTGGGATGCATGCGAGACGCCCATGCTGCTCGACATCGAGTGGAAAGGGCATCCGCGCAAGGTGCTGGTGCAAGGTAACCGCAATCAGTTCTTCTATGTCCTTGACCGCGTCACCGGCGAGTTTCTGATGGCCAAACCGATGGGCCGGCAAACGTGGCTGAAGTCGTTCGACGAAAAGGGCCGTCCCGTGAAGGATCCGAAATCGGACCCGTCGCCCGAGGGCTCGCATGTGTGCCCCGGCCTCGGCGGCGGCGCGAATTGGATGGCGCCGTCGTATAGCCCGCAGACGAAACTCTTCTACGTACCGCTGTTCGAAGCGTGTGACATCTTCTACACGTCAGCGCCGGTTTATGTGGCGGGCAAAAGCTACTGGGGCAGCGTCAGCCGCGGCTGGACCGAAGAGCGCTCCTGGGGCGTGATCAAGGCGCTCGATCCGCAAACGGGCGAAGAGAAGTGGCACTTCGATTTGTTCCGGCCGTCGTGGGCGGGAACCATGGCGACCTCCGGCGGCCTGGTGTTTGGCGGCGACGGCGACGGCTACTTCTTTGCTCTCGATGCCAACACCGGCAAGGTTCTGTGGAAGCTGAATACAGGCAACTCACTCAACACCGCGCCGATGACTTATATGTTGGGCGGCCGGCAATATGTCGTAATGCCGTCCGGCGCGGCGCTACTGGCGTTCGCACTGCCCGCTGATTAGGTGGGGCAGGCGTCCACGCCTGCGCCGGACCTCCAGGTCCGGCTCTTCGGGCATAGCTGAAAGCCGCCGTGGCGGGCGTGGACGCCCGCCGCAGGTCTAAAGACCTGCCCCACTATGGGATGGAACGGCCGATCTGCGGATCGGCGATTTTCGTGCCGCTGATCTGGCGCTGCAACTCGTCGCGCACGGTCTTCTCCATCGTGCGCGCTGGGCGCAATTCGCGCTGTGCTTCCTGCGGGCGGTTCAGCTTCGCAAGCAACTGACCGCGCAAGTAATGCACGCTCGCGCTGTGGGGGGCTAACGCCATCGC
>JAICMB010000551.1 GCA_025929455.1 Bryobacteraceae bacterium
CTACCATCTCGGCGCGGAGGTCCTGGTAGTGGTCCGTGGGCGGAACCGGAAAATAGCCCTCTTTGTACCGCGGCCGGTAACCCAGGTTGTCGTGCTCGCGGCCGGAGTTCCAGCGGCCCTCTTCCGCATCGATGTAATAGAAGCCGGAGTGCTGGTTCTGGTCGAAGCGGATGTTGTCGAAGATGAAGAACTCCGCCTCCGCGCCAAAGTACGCCGCGTCCGCGATGCCGCTGTTGTTCAGATACAACTCCGCCTTTTTCGCGATCCAGCGCGGGTCGCGCTCGTAGTGCTGCCGCGTTATGGGGTCGATCACTTCGCATGTCATCACGAGCGTGCGCGTCTCGGCGAACGGATCGAGAAACGCGGTCCCGGGGTCCGGGATCAGCAGCATGTCGCTTTCGTTAATCGCCGCCCAGCCGCGAATGCTGGAGCCGTCGATGCCGAAGCCTTCCTCGAAAGCGTCCTCGTCAAGCTGGCTGATCGGATACGAAACGTGCTGGGACAATCCCGGCAGGTCGGTGAAGCGGAGATCGAACTGGCGGGCTTCTTTCGATTTCGCCAGGTCTAGAACGTCTTTAGCGGTCATCGGAGCTCCTTGCGCGGCCGCGGTGGTGGCCGTGTGTGGAAGGCGTTAGCTTAGCAAGTTTCTAAGCCGCGTGACGCGGGCACGCCTCCAGGGCAGGGAAACCGGCACTGTACAGTTGCCGTTGCACAGGCCGGTCCGAAGAAAACTCCATCAGGTCGAGCGGGTACGCGGCGAGCAGGTCCGCCGGAGCCTGGCCGCGCCCGTCGCCGAGCATCGCCGCAAGCTGCAACGCGTTTACCACCGACTTGCCCGCGGCATCGTTGTTGGTGAACACGAACGTCCGCTCAGTGAACGGTTGCACGCCGCGGATGCGCTGCTCCCATTCGCGAAGCTCCGTCCGGCAGTATAAATAGTCGTGCCGCGCGACGGGAAGGCTCGCCGCCTGCCGCGTTTTCCAGTCGTCCGAATTGCGGCCGTGCAGGCGTACATAGCCCACCGGCGAAGTGACAAACGAAGTCGGCGGCATCGCGCGCGTGTACGCCGCCTGATCGATATTGCAGAAGCCGATCTTGTGATCGATCAACGTGCCAATCGCCTCTTCGCACATCCAACTGGCGTGGCGCATCTCTGTGACGAGCGGGTAATCCGAAAACGCGCGCCGCAGGTTTAAGAGAAACGAGCGGTTCTCGGTCGTGAAGCGGAATGTCCAGGGGAACTGCATTAGGACCGCGCCTAATTTGCGTGCGGCGAGCAGCGGGGCCAGTCCGCGCTGGAATGAGCGAATCTCATCGCGCTCCATGGAGCGCTCGTGCGTGAAGCGCCGGTGGAGTTTGGCTGCGAACAAAAACCGTGGATTGCGTTCGACCATATGCAGCCAGACCTGCGCGATCTCGGCCTGCACCGGGCGATAGAAACTGGCGTTGATCTCGACCGCATCGAAATACCGCGCCAGAAACTGCAGCGGATGAAACCCCCGCCGTTGCACGCGCGGATAGACCACACCGCTCCAATGCGCGTACGACCACCCCGAAGTCCCGCAGAACAGATTCGCAGCAAGCGGCATGACGGCCTCCTATTCGCCTTGTGTTCGCTACACATAGTATAGGCGAACACAGGGCGAATATGCAAGAGGTGTATTTCTCCACTGTGGATCCCGGACATGGGCGACGGCGCGTTCGAGGTCGTCGGCGTAGTGGACCATGTGCGGTACTGGGACCTCGCGGGCGATGACCAGTCGCGGGTTCGCGCGCAGATCTACTATCCTTTTTCGCAGGTGCCGGACCAATGGCTGCGGCGCTGGTCGGAGTTGATGTCCGTCGCGTTCCGCACCACAGTGCCGCCGTTGAGCATGGCGGAGCCTCTGCGGCGGGAATTGTGCGGAGTAACGGGTGATCAAGTCCTCTATGAGGTGCGCACCATGGAGCAACTCGCGAGCAGCACGCTCGCACGGCAACGGTTTCTGCTGCTGCTGTTCGGAATCTTCGCCGCGTTTGCGCTGTTGCTGGCGTGTATCGGCATCTACGGAGTGCTTGCGTATTTGACGAACCAGCGCGTGCCGGAGATCGGCGTCCGCATGGCGCTTGGTGCTACTCACGGCGACGTGCTACGGCTGGTTCTGCGACAGAGCCTGACAATGGTGGTCATCGGCGCAGGCGTGGGCATCGCGGCGTCGGTTGCGGCCGGCCATGTGCTGACGCGCATGGTGGAGGGCATGCGTGCGACCGCGCCTTCCACCTTCGTCATCATGATTTCCGTTCTCGTTGCGGCGGCACTCGTTGCGAGCTTTGTGCCGGCGCGCCGCGCCAGCCGCGTGGACCCTGTGCGTGCATTGCGCCAGGAGTGAAACGAACCGAACGGGAACCTTACAGCGGATTCCCGTTCGCGTCGAGCACGTGCACGTCGCCGATATTTAAGGCGCGCACGCCCTGCTCAATCTTCGAGCGATCCCCTATGACGACCCACACCAGATTATCCGGATGCAGAACCGTCTTCGCCGCATCGTCCACCTGCGCGACCGTCAATGCCCGCAACTTCGCCGGGTACGTATCGAAATAGTCGTCCGGGAATCCGTACGCCACGATCTGCTGCACGCTGCCGCCAACCGCGTCCAACGTCTCGTGCGAGCCAGGCAGCGACAGCAATCTCCTCGCCTGATCGCGATCGAACTCCTCGGTCGTTACCGGTCGCGTCGACGCGATTTCGTGCAGTTCACGATCCATCTCCGCCAGCGACTCCTTGGTCTTGTCCGTCTGAACCGGCGCGATCGTGATGAACGGGCTTTGCGCCTCCGCCGGAACCATGATGCTGAACGCGCCGTAGGACCAGTGCTTCTCCTCGCGAAGGTTCATGTTGAGCCGCGATCCGAAAGTGCCGCCGACGATGTCGTTCATGACACCAAGCGCGATTTCCTGCGGATTATTGCGAGGCGGTGCGACCTGCCCGGCGATAATGATGGACTGCAGCGCGCCCGGGCGGTCGATCAGGTACACCGCGGGTTTGGCGGGCATCTGCACGCGCGCCAGATTTTTCTTCGGGACCTCGGCGGGCTTCCACGCGGCGAAGTGGCTCTCCAGCAGCGGCATAATCTCGGCGAGCGTTGTATCGCCCCCTACGATCAGTGTCGCGTTGTTC
>JAICMB010000009.1 GCA_025929455.1 Bryobacteraceae bacterium
GGGTATGAACGGCAGGGTCGAGGGGAGCGAGGCGCTCATGCTGCCCGGAGTAGGACGCGTTGAAACCGTTAAGACCACGGGCGGCGACCCTTCTATGAAGCTTACGTCGTGGTATACGCCGTCGCTCGGTTGCGCCGAGGTCCAACGTGTCGCGAGCATCGAGCAGGCGAACGGGTCGTATAACGTGAGCGGCATGTATCCGGTGGCGGTCACGGTGGGAATGCCGGACCCGAAACTGTTCAGCGATGAAGGGTTCACCGAAATGGATCCGCTGCAGCTTACGCAACTCCGTATGACCGCGCACGCGAACTCGCGACCGGTTCCGCTGACCGCAACACGGAAGGCGGAAGCCTACCGGCGAGCGTGGGCGTTGTATCGCACGAGTATGGGCCGCTAGCGCTCGTAAACGGTCGCGTGCCGGTGTGCGACCGTAGAACCTATCAGCGCGCCGGCAAGTGCGCCGATGCCCGCAACCACGCCCACGATCACGCCGCTTAGGTTTGCAAAGTCGCCACCGCTCGCGTTCGTGGTTGCCGCCGCGACTCCTCCGCCCACGGCTGCGCCGGCGCCCGCGCCCAGGCCCAAGCCGATCCACATCGCCCTGTGTCCCGGCGCGCGGCGCACACGGACCACTTCCGATCTCGGCATCGACGTCGGAGCGTTCCCGTTCGCGATCGTGAGTGCCGAACCACCGAATGATATGAATCGACCCTGAACATCGGTCCGGCCATCGCTAGAGACCGTGATCTTTTCACCGGGCTTGAGCTGGCGCAAGTTGTCCCAGTCGGAACGGTTTGCGGCGGCCAGCGTGCAGATCGCGAGCAGGGCGATGGCGGGTTTGAGGCGGTGCAGCATAGTGCGATTCTATCCGGCGGCTCGCGTGATAAGCTGGCAAGTCCAGGAGAGAAACGATGGCGGGACAAGGCGCCGAGCGGCGCGAAGTGTTGCGGGTGATGAGCATGGCGACGGCGGCTGCGGCCTTTGGCGGGTTTGAGCGATGGGCGTTTGCGGGGCAAGCCGGACGGCCGGGCGACGCGAAATACCGGCCGCAATTCTTTTCGCCTGACGAGTACGCTGCAATTGAACGCCTGACCGATTTGATCATCCCCGCCGATAGCGACAGTCCGGGAGCCGCCGCAGCGGGCGTCAGCGAGTTCATCGACTTCATGGCCGCGCACGATCCCGAAATCCAATATCCATTCCGCACCGGACTGGTTTGGCTCGAGGCGCACTCGCGCGACGTGCACGGCCGGCGATTCCTGGAGCTTGCACCGGAACAGCAGACCGGAATTCTGGAAACGCTCGCATACGCCAAGCATGCCCGCCCGGGCGAAGAGGACGGGCGCGCGTTTTTCAAGCTGGCGCGTTCGTACACCGTGATGGGCTTTTACACCAGCCGGATCGGAATGCAGGCCCTGCAATATCCGGGACTGCGGTTCTATTCTGCGTCGCCCGCGTGCCCGCATACAAACGATCCCGAGCACCGGCATCTACCGCCGCCGGTGGTGTAGCCGCGAGGTCTCGCATGCCACAACAGAAATACGACGTCATCGTGATCGGGACCGGGGCCGGCGGCGGAATGGCGATTCATACGCTGTGCGCCGCGGGATTGAAAGTGTGCGCGCTGAACGCCGGCCGCGCGCTCAATCCCGCGAAAGACTTTCGCAACCATCGCATGCCGTACGACATGAAATTCCGCGGCTTCGGCGATCCGAAGAAGCGCGCGCAGTCGTACGGCTATATGGACAACGAGTACACGTCTGGCGCGTGGGAGCACGAGATCGCGTTCACCACCGCGCCCGGCACACGCTGGATGTGGCCGCGCTGCTACGCCGTCGGAGGCAAGACAAACTTCTGGGGGCGGTCGTCGGCTCGCTTCAGCGAGATTGATTTCAGCGCCGCCTCGCGCGACGGCTACGACGTCGACTGGCCGCTCAGCTACGACGACATCGCGCCGTACTACAGCCGCGTCGAACGCCTGATCGGTGTCGCCAGCACCGTGCAGAATCGTCACAGCAATCCCGACGGCGACTATCTGCCGCCCATGAATTTCCGCTGCATCGACCGCATTCTCGAAGCGGGCAGCAAAAAGATCGGCGTGCCCTATCTGCCGGACCGCATCGCGCAGCTCACCGCCGATCACGGCGGACGTCCGGCGTGCCACTACTGCGCCGGCTGCACCACGGGCTGCGACACGGGTTCGTTTTTTTCGACGCCGTGGGTATTCCTTCCGCTCGCGACCAAGACGGGCAATCTGGAGCTGCGCACGAACGCGCTTGCGAAGAATATCCTGACCGATTCCGATGGCCGGGCAACCGGCGTGGCGTACATCGACCGCAACACGAAACAGGAAGTAGAAGTGCATGCGCGCGCGGTGGTCGTCGGAGCCTCGTGCATCGAAAGCGCGCGAATCATGTTGAACTCGAAATCGCGGCACTGGCCGGCAGGCATCGCCAACTCCAGCGGGCAGCTCGGCCGCAATCTCTGCGATCACTTGTATGGCGGATCCGCGCGCGGTTTCCTGCCCCAGTTGCGCGGCCAGCCGCCGTTTCCGGATAACGTGTCGGACAGCACCATCGCGTGGATGCCGCGCTGGCAGAACCTGGACAACCCGCGGCGAGAGAAATTCATTCGCGGATACTCCGTGTATCCGGGCGGCGGCTGCGGCTCGTTTCCCTGGTATTACCACGACGTCGAAGGATTCGGTACGGAGTTCAAGCGCGAAATACGGCGCCGCTATCCCACGCCCGTAAGCTTTACGGTGCAGGCCCCGACGCAGCGCTCGGACCACAATTTCGTCGACCTCGATCCGGAGGTGAAGGACGTCTACGGCATCCCCGTCGTGCGCATTCACTTTCAATGGGACGAGAACACGCTGCTCATGTGGGAGCATTCGAAAGAAGTCTGCCGCGAGCTGATCGAAGCGGCGGACGGCGAGTACGCGGGCGCGGCGGAGCATCCGGAGATTCCGGGCTATAGCCTGCACGAGACCGGAACCTGCCGCATGGGCCACGATCCGAAGCGGTTCGTCACCAATGCGTTCGGACAGACGCACGATGTTCCGAACCTGTACGTCTGCGACGCCAGCCTGTTCCCGAACTGTACGGACAAAACGACCACGATATCGATCCTGGCTTTTACGTTACGGAACTGCGAACACCTGATCGAGCAGATGCGCTCGGGCGCGATCGCGTAGGCCCACAGCGGCTCCGTTCAGGCCGGGTTTGCGCATGTTCGGTTGCGCTCTAAGGCGTTTCACCCGTTATCACTGCCCTGCCGCCGAATAAGTGTGCTTCAATGGGGTGTTTGTAACGCTATGGCAGATCAGGCCTTAAAGTTCCGTCGGGCGTTGCGGGCGACACATCGACGTGTCCGGGAGATGGGAATGATTGCCAAGGGCCTGCTCTCTCCCGATCATCCGGTGATGGCCCACATCATCCCGATCCGGCGCTGCAATCTCTCCTGCGCGTATTGCAACGAGTACGACGACCATTCAAAACCTGTGCCGCTGGACATCATGATCGAGCGGCTGGACCGCCTCGCCGATCTCGGCACGACCATTGTGACGTTCAGCGGCGGCGAACCGCTGCTGCATCCGGGCCTCGACGCGCTGATCGCGCATCTGCGCTTCCGCGGCGTCATTGCCGGGATGATTACGAACGGGTATCTGCTTACGCCGGACCGCATACGGCGGTTGAACCGCGTCGGTCTCGACCACATGCAGATCAGCATCGATAACACGATGCCGGACGACGTGTCGAAGAAAAGTCTGAAGGTGCTGGACAAGAAACTCCAGATGCTTTCAGACCACGCCGAGTTCCATGTCAACATCAATTCCGTGCTCGGCGGCGGCATTCGCAACCCGGAGGACGCGCTGATCGTGGGCAAGCGCGCTATCGAGTTGGGGTTCACTTCGACCGTGGGCATCATTCACGATGGCGACGGGCAACTGCGGCCCATCGGCGAGCGCGAGCGCGCGGTTTTTCTCGAAATGAAGAAGTTCGAGAAGAAGAACTTCTCGCGATTGAACTATTTCCAGAACGATATTGCCAACGGCCAGCCCTCCAACTGGCGCTGCCGCGCGGGTGCGCGCTATTTATACGTTTGCGAGAACGGGCTCGTGCACTATTGTTCGCAGCAGCGCGGCTATCCCGGCAAGCCGCTTAGCGAGTACGGCGTAGAGGACATCCGGCGCGAATTTCTGACCGCGAAGAGCTGCGCGCCGTACTGCACCGTTTCGTGCGTGCACCAGGTTTCGTACATGGATTTTTGGCGCGCGCCGCAAACGCTGGCAGCACCCGAGCCGGAGCCAGTCCCAGCCGCGGGCCTGGTCCAGATCGAACCCTGAGGAGTGTCGCAGCCCTCGCGACAGTCCTAAATAGTTGCGCCAATTGGAACTGCCCGCCGTCGCGCCGGCTGGTGCCGCGTGCTGTCGTATTCTCAGGAGAGACACCGCCTGTAAGTGATTCAGGTCCTTTAGCTCAGCGGCCTCGCATCTTCAACAACTCGCCCGGAGCCGGAGAAACGCTGAGAACTGGAAAAACGGCTGAGTTCCCAAAATTCCCACAGTGTGTTATCAACCCGTGCGGATTGTCCGATAATGGAAAGAGAAGCGGTGACACTGATATTCCGCGAGCGGTCCGGGTGTGTGATAGACTTCGGGACGAATCGCGAGTAGTTGTTTCGCGAGTTGATCATGTTATTGCCCTTCAACGAGGCCAAGGCTACGCAGGCGGCCGCGGTGCTGCTTAAGTTGCGCGGTGGGCGTATGAAGTACCTCAAGCTCATCAAGTTGCTTTACCTCGCTGATCGCGAGGCTCTCTTGCGGTGGGGGCGCCCGATCACTACCGATCGGTTCGTATCGATGGACCATGGGCCCGTGGTGAGTCGTATCTTCGACTTGATAAGTTCAGAGCCCGCTCCCGACGACCGCTCATTGTGGCATCGGCACATCAAAACGGTCGACAATTGGGACGTAAAGCTCGAATCAGACCCTGACAACGGAGAACTGTCCCCGGCAGAAGAAGAGTTGCTGGCCGAAATTTTTTCGCTTCACGGGAATAAGTATCGCTGGGACTTGGTGCGCGAACTTCACGGTTTTCCGGAGTGGCGGGACTCGCAAGGCAGTTCATCGCCCATAACCTACGCAGACATTTTCCGAGCGGCTGGCCGCGAATACGCCGACGAGATGCTCGGGGATCTCGAAGCGCTCGCGACCACTGAGCATCTTCTCGGCCGGTAGGCCGAGTGATGCAATGCGGTACATCCTTCCTCATGCCCGCACCTGGCGGTTCCGCCACGCCACATTTGTGGATTATTATCACTGATCCTGATCCGCAATGCGTGATCGTGAGTCTCTCGACGTTGCGGCACGCGAAAGATCAGACCGTGATCTTGCGTCCCGGCGATCATCCTTTCGTTCAACATGACACGATGGTCTTTTACCTTGACGCTAGAATCGTGGATGTCAATGTCCTTCAGGCGTTAGTCGATGATCGGTCGGCCGTCCTGCACGCGGACTGTCCTGCTTCGACACTGAAGCTTATCCAATCTGGCGCGCACGCGTCCGATTTCACACCGCGCAAGGTAGCTCAGTTTTGTCGCGAGAAGCTTCGCAAGGCCAGCGGTCCTGTATGACTTGCTTCCCGCATCGACCACGGAGGGCGTGCTCAGCGCGGCTAGAAAATGGTCCGCGTGTCATTCGACGGGTCGGTTGGATAACGGGCGCGTTCATCCGGGTCCCTTCCCGTTTCGTATTCGAGGCCCGCGGTCGCCGGCGATCTGTACAATGCCCAGGATTGGTCAGCGCTTCCGGGCATGAAACCGGCATTACCAGCCAGAACGGCTCACGCCTGCGATTGGCGCGGCAATCACCCGACATTGCTGCACACCGGTTCAGACGCGAACGCCGTCACGACGCGGCCTCGGATTCGTTAACCGACAGCGTGGATGCTGTTGAGTTCCAGAATCTCTCAACCGGGCGGCGCGCGTGAGCGCGAGCCCGTTCCGGCGGCGGCGTTGGTGAACATCGTGCGCTTAGTTCTTTACGCCGACCGTTTCCGTCCGCCGCAGCAGCGGCTTGACCACCGGACCGCCGCACACGCCGACACCAGTGTTCGTCAAAGCATTCAGCAGATTGTAAAGGACGGCATAGACCAACTTCTCCGAAACCGGCTGCTTGCCAGGCAAGCGGAAGGTAGACGGCAGTTCCTTCGCGATCTGTATGCGCACGGCGTGCGGCAGTGCGCGGCCGGAGCGGTCGCGCTGGTTGGCGATCGAAATCGGTGTCTGCAACACAGCGCCTGACCGGCCGTCGACGTAAAACTGGCAGCGCGAAAACCAGCCGAGATTGCCTGGGTCCGCTGCATCGAACAGCAGCAGGGGCGCCTGCCGCTCGTTGGCCGCGAGTTCGACGGCAAGCGTGCGGTTGCTCTCCGAAATGCGGAACTCGAACCCCGCCTGTTTCGCGATGCTGCCGACGAAATCCGTATCCAGTTCCAATAGCAGGAACTTGTGGCCGCCCGCGTGTAAAACCTGCATAAATTAGGTCTGCCGGCAAGATTCCTTGCGGCTAAATCTAATTATAAGGTCTGGCGCAAGACTACTCGGCCCGCAACGCTTCGATCGGATCGATGGAAGCGGCCCGCAGCGCAGGCAGGGTAGCGGCGACGAGCGTCACGGCGATGAGCAGCGCCAACGTTCCGGTCAGCGTGATCGGATCGAACGCGGAGACGCCGAACAGCATATCTTGTATGAATCGGACCGCGAAAAGAAGTGCGATTCCGCCCAGCAGCACTCCTACGCCGACGAGACCTAGAGCTTCCGTAACGATCATTCGCAGGACCTGGCCGCGCCGCGCCCCGAGCGCGATGCGCACGCCGATTTCTCCGGTGCGTTGCACGACGCTCGACGAGAGCAGTCCATAAAGACCGAGCGCGCTCAGAAGCAGCGCCAGCCCGGCAAACACGTTGCTCAACATCGTGATGAGCCGCTCGCTGCCAAGAGCGGCATCCATCTGGTCTCTCAAGCTCGCGAAGATTACGGTGGGTACAGACGGCGCGATCTCGCTGAGCGCTTTGCGGAAGCCTGCGACCGCCTGCGCTTTCGTTCCCGAGTTCATGAGAAACACGAGACCGTCGCTAATGGTTTCAGGTGAAAGCGGGAAATAAATCGTCCGTGGTGCAGGCTCGCGAATGCTCGCAAACTTTGCATCTTCGGCGATGCCGACTACCCTGCACGACAGAGGACCTTCATTGAGGAAGCCCTTCAGATCCTGCGCTCGAACGTAACTGCCGAGCACCTGTTGATGTGGAAACAGGTAGTTCGCCGCGGATTGGTTCAACACGCAGACGTCCGGGGTGCGCTCGTTCTTTCTAAACTCGCGCCCGTCCAGGATGCGCGTATTCATCGTTTGAAAGTAGCCGGGCCCAACGACGTTGTAAGCCATCTGCGAGTCCTCGGGAGGGTTCGGCCCGCCCGCCACCGCTTCGAAGCGCGCCCTGGAATCGAATCCGGTCATCGGCGTGTACCAGGTCACCGCGGCCGAGCGCATTCCCGGCATATCATCCAACCGATCCACCATGCGTTGATATATGTCGAGCTTTGCATTTCCTTTTTGCGGCAACATATAGAAGCGCGCGTTCTGAATCGTGACGTGATTTACATCGAAGCCAGGATCCTGGCTGCGAATTCGCAGCAGGCTCTGCGACAGTAACGTCGCGAGCGCGACAAGAACCAGCGACAACGCCACCTGGATCGGGATAAACACGCGTCCGGCGACGCGCCCACGGTTACCGGTTGAGGTTCGCGCCGTGAGCAACACCGCGGGATCGGTGCGGCCCGCTCTCCACGCGGGCAACGTGCCGAAAAGGATAGTGGTCGCGATCGCGCACAAACCGCTCATCCAAAAAACCGCGCTGTCTGGTTGAACGGCGATGGGCTGCCCCATCATGGGATCACGGAAGAACGGAAGGAGCCACGACGTTCCGTACCATGCGACGAGGGAGGCGAGCGCGGCGCCGGCTAATGCAATGACGAAGCTCTCCATCAGATACTGACGGATCAATCGCCAGCGCGCCGCGCCGATAGCGGTGCGGACCGCAAACTCGCGCTGCCGTGCATGAACTTTCGACATCATGAGTCCGCCCACGTTGACGCAGCACAGCAGAAGCACGATCGCGACCAGTCCCTGCATAAGGAACAGTGGGCGCGTATAGACATGGCCGAAATAGGTCGGCAGGCCCCTGCGCGCGGATCGAATTTGTAAGCTGGCTTTTTCGTAACGGGGCAGATGCCTGTATTTGAGCGGAACGAGGTTAAAGAGTTCGGTCTGGTGGAACGTGATTTCGCTCTGGGCTTCGCGGACAGAGACTCCCGGCTTGAGGCGACCGATGGCGGAGCAAGAGAAGAACGCGTTTGGAGTGTCGACGAGGTCCCGCCGCGCCAGGACATCCAAAAAATGGAACGGGACATACAGCTTCATGTCGTCGCCAGGCCAGACGCCGCGAAACCCGCGCGGAGCAACACCGACGATGGTTGCCGGAACATCCGACACTTTGATTCGCGCTCCGATGACGCTAGGATCCGCTCCGTACCGGTCCGTCCAATATGCGTAGCTCAACACCACCGGCCAGCCGCCGGATGGCCCGCCGCGAATGTCGTCGGCAGGGACAATCGGCCTGCCGAGATACGGTGTCATCCCGAGCAACGGAAACGCGTTTCCGCTCACCAGGCCGGCGCGGGAGACTCGCGGCGCGCCGTCGCTGTCGAGAACCGAAACCTCGGCCGCCAACCAAATCGAGATGCCGCTGAACGAACGCTGTTCGCGGCGAAATCGCTGCAGCATCGGATAGGGCAACCAGGAATGCGAATCGCCCTGGCTGTCCGCGGCGCTTACCAGTCCGATGTGAGCAAGCTCGCTCGGATTGGCCACCGGAAGGGTGCGCAGAACGAGTCCGTAGAGCAGCGCAAAAATTACGGTGTTTGCCCCAATGCCCAAGGCGAGCGTGAGGATGGCAGTAAAGCAAAAGACGGGGCTCTTGCGGATCGCTCGCATTCCGAGCGCGAAGTCACGGTACCAGCCTTCTAAGACAGTAAGCATTTCCTGATCGCGTACCCGTTCGATCACTTCTGGAGTGCGGCCGAGCAATAAGCGCGCGCGCCGGCGCGCTTCCATATCAGGCATACCCGCCCCGCGATTATCCTCAGCCTGCATCTCGAAATGGACGCGCAGTTCCTCCCCCACATCCGAATCGCTCCGAAAGTGGTGCAGGCACGCCCAAAGCCGTGAGAGCCGCTGTTTAATTCTACTTGCCACAGTCGGCGATCTACCTATAGGAAACCTACCACGATTTGATACTATGGCGGACGATGCCGATGCCGGAAAAGCGCAAACTCGAATTGCTGCAGGGGACGTTGGACATGATGGTGATGCGGACATTGCTCATAGGACCGGCTAACGGATACGAAATCGCAAAGGCGATCGAGCGGATGTCCGACGATGTACTGGCGGTGGACCACGGGTCTTTGTATCCCGCGCTGTACCGTCTGGAGAAAAGCGGCATGGTCACAGGGAAATGGGACGTCTCTTCTACGAAGCGCCGCGCGCGCTATTACCGGCTGACGGCCGCCGGGAAAAAGCGTTTGGTTGCGGAGCAATCCAGGTGGGAGCAGATGGCCGCCGCAATCAGCCGCGTGATGCGGCCGGCGTGACATTCGTCAGCAATGCGCTGGGCTTCCGCTTCACTCTCGATTCGGGTTGAGCAGGTCGACCCGTGCGCCGCGTGCCGAGCATTCCATCAGGTGCGCGAACCTGCGCTTCCGCGTCTCTTCTTTCTTTGCACTCATGATCCAGAAAATCACGATTTTCCGATACCCTGGCGGCTGCGCATCGAAAAATCGCGACGCCCCCGCCTTCGCGCGTAGCGCCGCATTCAGGGCCGCATCAAGCCGCATCGATTCGCGTTCATAA
Source organism: Bryobacteraceae bacterium (assembly GCA_025929455.1). Next base: position 9,971 of record JAICMB010000009.1, read on the forward strand.
GAGTACTGCCGCGTTTTCCGCTCGTCGCGGTCGCGAAACGCGCGAAGCCCGGACGGCTGCATGAACCCGAGCGAGATCTGCTCCTCAGCGCGTTTTATGTTTACCGCGCTCCAGATGCTGCCCGGGCGCCGCGGCGTGAACCAGCGGGCAGCTATTCGGGTCATGTGATGAAGGGCAAACGTGGGGGAAATTCTCGACGGTCTGCCTCCGGTCGTGTGCGTGAAGAGCGCTATCGTCGGGGAAAACGGGGCGAGAAACAGTTCCCATACACGGAGCAGGAGCGCGCCCGTGAAGCGCGCCGCGCCGGGTGGAAAGACCAGGAGGAAGCATTAGAGTGCCGGTGACCTTCTATATACCTGGTCCGTTACGCTCGTTCGCCGATGGACAAAGCCAGATCGTTGTGGAACCGCCGCCAGCCACAGTCGCTGAAGCGTTAGCGGTTCTGTGCGAGCGGTATCCGGGAATTCGCGACCGGGTGGTCACCGAGCAAGGACAAGTTCGAGAGCACCTGAATATATTCGTCGGCAACGAAAACGTCCGGTACTTAGGCGGCCTTCAGGCCGCTGTGCCGGAGGATGCAGAGATCACGATCATTCCATCGATAAGCGGGGGCCGTTAGAACACCCGCCGCTTCAGCCGTTCTATCGCGAACTTCGCCGTTTCCGCCACCGCCATGACGGCCATGACGCCGGCCTGCACGGGGTCGCTGATCACCCGGCCGGCAGCGTCCGCAACGCCTTGTGCGCGCACTTCACGAACGGCATCTCGAGATCGCCACCTCGGATTCCCGGGTTACCCTGCATGGAATATCTCGCGGAGCACGAACTTTTCCAGGTCTTGCAACGAATGTACTGCAGGAGATTGCATGCCGGATGACGAGGATCTGACCGATGCGGCGGCTTTCGGGCGGCTGTATGACCGGCAGGGCGCGTCTATTCGCGAGTTTCTACATCTGGCCGTACGCGACCGGTTCGCGGCAGATGATCTGACACAAGAGACATTTCTGCATCTGTGGCGCCGTCCAGCAGCATTTGACCCGAGCCGCGGCAGCATCAAAGCGTACCTGTTCGGGATTGCGCGGAAAAAGGCTGCCGATTGGTGGCGGCGTAACCATCAGCGTCCGCCAGAAGAAGTGAACGCGGTGCGCACGGGCACGGAGCCCGTCGCCATACGCGAAGCTCTCGCGCAGTTGCCGGAGGACTTGGGAACTGTGCTGTGGCTCCGCGAGGTGGAGGGCTACTCGTACGACGAGTTGTCGAAGATCTTAAAAATTCCTGACGGCACGGTGCGGTCGCGGCTGCACTCAGCCAGGCAGCGATTACGAAAGGTATGGATGGAGGAGAACGATGACTTGCGTAGAGATTGAACCCCACGTCTCCGCAGTGTGCGACGGTGAGCGAATTCCGCCCGAGGCAGCGGAGCACATCCGTACGTGCGCGACGTGCCGCGCCACTCTGGCCGAATACGCGCACATCGGCACCGAACTTCGGGTAGCGGCGGCAACGCGCTCCGAGACGCTCCGGCCGTTGGGATTGTCGCGGCGCCGGCGCGCGTTCAATTTTATTTGGGCCCGCGTGCCGGTGCCCCGTTTCGCTCTTGCGGCGATGATGGTCGCGGTAGTTGCGGCGGCCGCGTCAATTCCATTGGTGCGCGCGCAACAGCGGCCGCTTTGGTTCCAGTTCGGCTATACGCTTGGACCAGGTGAGGCAATATCGCACTACAGCGTGGCGAAAGCCGGCTTTGATGAAACCACAGCGAGCATGATAATGGTGAACGGCGCGCTACGTTCAACGGCTTTGCGCATCAGGGTTGAAAGCGTGTCAAATGACGACGTTGTCCTCCGCTGCCGGGCACTACCCGGAAACATGGAACTGTCCGGCAATAGTGGAACGCTGCGGCCATCGTATGAGGTGAGAATGGATGATGCGCCGGCCGTGCACTACGTGCCTGGTCAGGAACTGGCAATCCCCATAGAAGGAGGTGGAACGGTTTATATGAAAGGCGATGTTTACGACCACCAGCCCAAAATCGCTTTTGGCGTGCCTCTGGAGCCACCATCAAATGAAATCGTGATTCGCGGGCCTGTGCTGGTTTCAGAGGGCCACGTTTTGACCGAGCTGTCGGGTGCCACCGCGACAGCACAGCCGGGATGGGCAGTTACCATCGCCGCCGGCAACTATGGCAAGTTCCTATTCGCACTCGCACCGTTTGCCGGTGCTGTCCAGGGGCAGATTGAATGGGGCCAGATGACGTTCACGGCGGACGGCCGTCCGTTTCGCCTGATTCTCCAGCGCCGCTCACGGGTGGAGAACAACCCCGCCGCATGTGGGTTCGTTATGATCCGCGACCCGTACAGGGCGCATCAATCGGTGCGGTTCGGCTGCAGGAGTAGCTCCTTTGCCATTTCACTACGCCGTCTCGTTCGGTCCGTCAGCGCATTCTGACGAGATTATTGCCGCAACCAGCTCGCGCAAATCGGGACACCGGCTCTTAGCGGCGCGCCACACTTCATCCCAGTCGATGCCGAAATATATGCGTGGACGAGAATATTGCGGAATGCCGCAATCTGAGGCCAGGGGATCTCAGTGTGACGCTGTTTCAGGTCCTGGGAGATGCGCGCAGCCGCTTCGCCGATAACCGCGAGCTTATGAACGACTGCGCTCCGCATCATCTCCGATTTCTGAAATGCTTCGAAATCAACGCCGGCGATAAATGTGACAATGTGATCCGCCCCTTCGACGATGTCGTTCAGATAAAGCTCGTCACGCCGCATAGAGGAGGCGTGCCTGTTCAAGCACGGAATCGCGCATGAGCGGCTTTAGTCCGTTCTTGGAGACAAGATCAACGTTTCGCCCGAGGAGCTGTGCCAAATCCAACATCAATCCGGCGTGTTCGACTAAATCGATCTCGGCATCCGGAAGGAACTCGACAAGCATGTCGATGTCGCTGTCTGGGCGCATTTCTCCCTGCGCGGCCGAACCGAAGATAGACAGCTCGCGAACGTGGTATCGGCGGCAGAGTTCCGCGAGCGCCCGTTCATCGAACTGCACAGTGCCAAGCTGGATCTTGCGGTTCATATACTCGTATTCATTATCCATGCCTGCGCACCGCCTGCCTCCCTAGAACACCCGCCGCTTCAGGCGGTCAATCGCGAACTTCGCCGTTTCCGCCACCGCCATGACGGCCATCACTCCGGCCTGAACTGGATCGCTGATCACCAGGTCGGCAGCATCGGGAACGCTGCCTGCCATATTTAAACTGATAACCAGCAGCCCTTGCGCGCGGACTTCGCGCACGGCTTTCTCGATGTCGCCGCCCATGAGTGAACCGGCTAACACCAGCGCCCGCGCGCGCGGCAGGCGCGATACGGCGCGCACGGCGTCGGCCAGCGGCTGCTCGCCGACCAGCGGAATCGTGTCCACAGAGATGTGCTCGCCGCGGATGTTGTGGCGGTCGGCCTCGCTGATGGCGCCAATCGCGACTTGCCCGACCTGCGCGCCGCCGCCCATGATGATGATGCGCTTGCCGTAGATCTTCTGAAAGGTCTTGACGGTCTTGACCTCGCGCACGATGGCGAGCGCGCGGAGTTCCGATTCGAGCGCAGCGATCTCGCCGGGCAAATCCATTTCGAAATACACGCGCGCGATAGCGGGCCCGGTCTCGAGGATTTCGACCAGCGTGATATCGCCATGCTGCCGCGCAATGACGCCGGTGACTTCATGCAGCACGCCCGCACCGCCCTGCGCGGTAATGACAACGCCGATCCGCTCAGGCATTTACGTGTACGGGAAACGCTTCGTATTTTCGCAGCAGGCCTTCCCAGTGTCCCTGCGCCTTCAGCAGCAATTCCACAACTTCGCGCACGGCGCCACGCCCGCCCGCGTTCTCGGTGACATAGCGCGCGCAGCGCTTCACTTCCGGCCGCGCATTCGCCGTTGCGATCGAAAGCCCGACACGGTTCATGACTACGATATCCGTAAGATCGTCGCCGATGTAGGCAACCTGTTCGGGAGCTATCGACGCCTGCCGCAGAATTTCTTCGAGAATCGGAATTTTTTCGATGTGGCCTTGATAGACGTAGGTCATCTTGACCTGACGTGCGCGCGTTTCGGTTGCGGGAGAAACCCGCCCACTGATAACGCCCGTCTGGATGCCGCTCCAGCTCAGCCAGGTCAGCGCGATGCCGTCCTGCGAATCGAAGCCCTTGGTCTCGACTATCTTTCCGTCCGCGTCGGGAACGTTGTACAGCTTGCCGTCGGTGAGGACGCCGTCGACGTCCATCAACAGCAGCTTCACCTGCGCGGCGCGCCGCATGACTTCGTCGTTCAATTCGCCTCCGTAAAGAGCCGCTTATAAAGTTTGTTCTGTTCGCGCAACATGGTCGCGTAAATCTCGGTGTAGTGGTCGCGCGGGAACACGGTCCCGCCGGTGGAAACGCCAACATCGGCGACCTTCGCAATGGCGCCGATGCGCTCCGCCGCGAGCAGCGCCGCGCCGCGGCTGGTCGCTTCCGATTCGAGACACGGTACCACGGGCACGCCGAGCGCGTCCGCCATCATCTGAGTCCAGGCGGGCGAATGCAGCAGGCCGCCGCCCGACGCGATCACCGTATGCGGCACTCCGAGACTGCTTTGCATCAGTTCAAATATTTCTCGGAAGCGCAGCGCGACGGACTCCAGCGCGGCCTGCACAATGTCCATCGCAGTTGTTGCCAGGTTCATCCCGGTGATCGCGGCGCGCAGGTCGGCGCGCCAGTACGGCGAGCGCTCGCCCGCGAAAAACGGCAGCAGCAGCAAATTGTGCGAGCCCGGCTTGGCATTCAGCAGCATCTCTTCGGTGTCGTCTTCGGAAGGCAACGCGAGCGTCCGGCGCATCCAGGCATACACCTCGCCGCCGTTCGAGAGTGCTCCTCCGAGCACAAAGCGCGCGCGGTCGACGCGGTAGCACCACAGCCCCGCGGGAATGTCGACGCGCTCCTTCGCGAGCACCGCCCGCATGGCGCCACTGGTGCCGACCATGAGTGAGAAAGCTCCGGGTGTGGCGCAGCCGCTGCCGATATTGTTGCAGGCGCCATCGCCTAACGCTGGGAACCACGGCACGCCGTCGAACAGCGGCCATTCCTCTTTGTATGGCGAGAGCAGTTTCAATTGCGGCGCGTCGAGTGCATCGACGGCGCACAACTGCCCGGCGCGAACCGGCAGTTTCGAGAGCACCTCGTCGTCGTAGCGGTTCAGCGCCTGATTCCACAGGCCGGAGCCGGAGACCATCGACGTCGAAGCGATCGCGTTCCCGAACAGGCGCAGAAACAAGAACTCGCCGAAGGACATCCAGCGCGCGGTTCGATCGAACTGCTCGTGGCGATGACAGTAGAGCCACAGCAGTTTGGCGGGCCAGTAGCTGGTGTGCAGCAGACATCCGGTGCGCTGGTGCACCGCTACAGGATCGAGCATGCGGCTGAGTTCCTTCACCTGTTCGGTGCTGCGTGTATCAAACAGATGAACGATGGGAGTGGTGAGTTCGCCGGCCGCATCCACGCCGAGAAAGCTGTGCCAGAACGCGTCGAATGCTATAGCGGCAGGCTTTAGGCCGGCATCGCGCATGTGGCCGTGAACGGTGGTGAGCACGCCCCGGCACAAATCGAACAGCAACTTCGGATCGGCCTCAACGCCTCCGTCCGGAGTGGTTGCAATCTGATAGGTGAGTTGCTCGCCGAAGCCGGCCTTGGCCGCGCCGAGCTGGTTGAAAAGGCCACTGCGCACGCTCGAAGTGCCGACATCGAGACTTACAATGAGGGTTTCGCTCTCCCCCATGCTCGAGCGCGTGCTGGAAACCATCTCTCGTTATAGCATGCTCGCTGCGGGCTGCCGTCTTGGTATCGCCGTGTCGGGCGGCGCGGATTCCGTGTGCCTGCTGCACATCCTGCGCGAGCTCGCGCCGCGCTGGAATCTGCACCTCAGCATCATTCACGTCGATCACGGATTGCGCGGCGAAGAGTCGGCCGGGGATGCCTTGTTCGTGTGCGATCTGGCGGGTCAGTTCGGCATACCCCTGCGCCTGCGCTCGCTCGATCTGCGCGATTGCGAAGGCAACCTGGAGCAAGAGGCGCGGCGTGCGCGACACGCGTTTTATCGCGAACTGATCATGACGGGCAAAGTGGACCGCGTCGCGACCGGACACACGCGCTCGGACCAGGCCGAAACCGTGCTGTACCGGATTCTGCGCGGCGCCGGGACGGCGGGCCTGGCGGGCATCTTGCCCGTGATAGACGGCGTCATCGTGCGGCCGCTGCTGGGCGTCACGCGAGAGCAGGTTCGAGATTGGCTTCGTTTTTGCGGGCACGGCTGGCGCGAAGATTCCAGCAATGCCACCCTACACTACGCGCGCAACCGCATCCGCGCTGAGTTGCTCCCGCTGCTGCGGTCCACCTACAATCCCGGCATCGATGAGGTTCTGGCGGACATGGCGAAACTGGCCGCCGATGAAGAAGACTGGTGGGAGTTGCAGGTTCGCGCGCCCGATCTCCTGCGCGGGACCGCGTTGCTCGCGGTAGGAGAAATCGTCGCCGCGCACCCGGCCGTCGCGCGCCGGAGCATCCGCGCGGCGCTGCGGGCCGTGAAGGGGGATCTGCGGCAGATCGATTTTCGCCACATAGAATATGTCCGCGGAATGGCGCTCAAGGACGAGGGCACGGGCCGCGTGCAACTTCCCGGCATCGACGTATTCCGCTCTTTCGATTGGATCCGGATCGCCCCGTCCGGCTACGACAGCGCGAGGCAGCGGCAGTACGAGTTCGCCGTTACCGCGCCCGGTCAGGCCGAACTTCCTGACGGCACCAAAATTACCCTGGAACTCGCGCCCGCATCGCCGGAATCACATGATAATCTGGGGAATGAGTTAGATTGGGACGGGCTTTCCTCGCTTGCGGGTCCAGCCGGCGCCGCTTCCGGCCAACTGGAGCTTAGGAACTGGAGACCGGGTGATCAGTACCTTAGTACCTCGCGCCCGCATCATGAAAAGATCAAGACCATGTTTCAGGACGCGCGTGTCCCTCTCTGGGAACGGCGCTGGTGGCCGGTGCTGTTGTGCGCCGGGGAAGTGGTCTGGTCGCGGCGTTTCGGCGTCGCACGCTCGGTGGCGGCAGGGCCACAAACCCGCCTGCTTTTGCGAATCCGCGAGCAAGATCGCACGGTATCCTGAATCGGGCAAGCCGTATTCCACGTCCAATAGCTGTAGAAACACCCGCGCCGGGGGAAGGTGTATCGCGCCCGGCTCTCGCAGGGAGAAGGCATGAGTTCGAACGTAAAAACAGCAGTATTCTGGGTCGTCATCATTATGGTGGTGGTCCTGCTCTGGACGGTGGTCCGCCAGACGAAATCCCGCCCCGTGGAGCAGCTCTCCTTCACGCAGTTGATGACGGATGTCGACCAGGGCAAAGTGAAATCCGTGCAGATCACGGGAACCGACGTGAATGGATCCTTTGCCGGCGACAACGGTGATTTCCATGCCGTCGCGCCCCAGAACTATCAACCGCTGATAGACTCACTGCTGGCGCACAAGGTAGAGGTCAAGTATCAGAAAGAAACCGCCAGCAACTGGGTGTCGATCCTGATCAACGCCATCCCGTTCGTCCTGTTGCTCGCGTTCTGGATATTTATGATGCGGCAGATGCAGAGCGGCGGAAACAAGGCGCTCAGCTTCGGCAAGAGCCGCGCCCGCTTGCACTCTTCGCAGCAGAAAAAGGTGACGTTCAAGGACGTCGCGGGCGTCGAAGAGGCCAAGGAAGAGCTACAGGAGATTATCGAATTTCTGCGCGAGCCGCAGAAATTCCAGAAGCTCGGCGGCCGCATTCCGAAAGGCGTGCTGCTGATCGGACCTCCCGGAACGGGTAAAACGCTGCTGGCACGCGCTATCGCGGGCGAAGCAAACGTGCCGTTCTTCTCCATCTCGGGTTCCGATTTCGTGGAGATGTTCGTGGGCGTGGGCGCAAGCCGCGTGCGCGACCTCTTCGAGCAAGGTAAGAAGAACGCTCCTTGTATCATCTTTATCGATGAAATCGATGCTGTGGGACGGCATCGCGGCGCGGGTTTGGGCGGCGGCCACGACGAGCGTGAGCAGACCCTTA
>JAICMB010000046.1 GCA_025929455.1 Bryobacteraceae bacterium
GAGGGAGAGGAAATCCTGATAGGCGCTTTTGGCCCGGGTGATGTCGCGCGAGACGACGTATGCTCTGCCCAGTTGCAAATGCGCCAGAGCGCCTACAGGATCGGCCAGGACGATGCCGCGATGAGTGAGAACTTTTTGAAATTCGGCTGCTGCCTCTTGGCCGCGTCCTGCCGCAAGGTAGGCCTCGCCGCGCACATAGGCGGGATAGAGGCCTCCAAACCTGGCATGGAACGCCGTACCCGGCATCGCGAGGTCGTATGGAACCGCCCGTTGGAGTAGCTCGACCGCGTCCGACGGCGACCGATGGGCAAGTGCGGAAAGAGCGTGCAGCGTGGGAAGATACTCGAATTGCACTGGCGTATCTTCCGGGAAACGCTCCTCGAGGTCGGCGGCGAGCCTCTGGGACTCCGAAGATTCGCCGGACAGCGCCAGCGCAAACGCGGCGGCGTACTCGACATCGCGGCCTTTTGCAAGCCGCAGTGCCGCCCGGGCGCGCTCCTTCGCCGCTGCCAGATTCCCGGAATGCGCTTCGCACACCGCCTCAGCGGCCATGTAGATCGCGGCGGTCTCACGCTTGCCGGCCTGCTGTGCCAGCGCGATCGCGCGTTCCCACATGGTTCGTGCCTGCCGCATTCGTCCGGAACGGGCGAGCACCAGAGCCTGATGGTGCGACATCCAGTCCTCCGCGTGTTCTTCGGGAGCGCGAGCAACTTCGCGGTCCATTCCCGCCTGGTCGCCCTTTAGAAACGCGAGGTAGTAACGGAGGACCAGAAAATCCGGGATTTCCATCTTGCGCTCCGCCGCTCGCTGCAAGGCCGCCGCGGCCTGTGGGAACCGGCCGAGGTAAAGATTGTGGAGGGCAACACCTCCATACGGGAATGGGATGTCCGGATCGAGCCGTATGGCCTTTTCAGACGCTTGAATCCCCCTTTCGTATCGGCCGGTGCCAAATGCGACCCAACCCGCGATAATGCCGGGGGCGTAAGCATCGCGAGGATACGTCTGCGCCCACGATTCGAGAGTCTGCAACTCCTTCTGCAGATTTCCGGTGACCTCGCGGTCGTAGAGCATCAGGATGTAGCGCCGCTCCCAATCGCTGACGCGATCCCGAAACCCGTAGGCTATGCGGACTTCCGCAGCGCCCAGGTCGGTTTGCCCCATGTTCCACGACATAAAGCCGAGATCGGCATGCGCCATCGCGAATTGCGGATCGATGGCGATGGCCCGCTGGAGATGCGGGATCGCTGCCGGACCGCCACCGGCGTACAGGGCGATTTTTGCCGCACTGTACGCTTGCAGCGCTTCGAGCGACGGCGTGGTTGCCTGCTCGAGCGGCGTGGAGTGCTCTTGAATGGTGGCCCGCGATTCGCCCAGCCGAGTCCGGATTTGAATGGCGATTCGGCTCAGTGCACCGAGGACCCTTTCTTTGCTTTCCGTCTGCGCCTGTTCTTCGGCGAGGACCTCGCCGGTCTGGCATTTGCGGGCCCTGAGCCACAAAACGTACTGGCTGCCGAGGCCTGCGATGGAGCCTTCGAGAACTGCGGTGCCGGCGGTTCGCTCGCAGACCTCGCGGGAGACCTCCCGAGTGAGCCGCGCCTCCGGCGGCCGGCCCATGAAGCGCAGGACGTTCTGAATTTGCTGGTCCGAAACGAGAGTGAGGAATGGGGACTGTTCCAGTTGCACCGTCAGCCCCTGCCGAAGCGTCTGGTCAAAGACCGGATCGCCGGTCTTGTTTTCGAAATCTCCCACAACCACCGTGTCCTTTGCCGTGAGTTTCGGCGGCCGGTGGAAGAAAAAGTAGCCCGTCGCGGCGGCCAGCAGCAGAACCGCCGCGGCGACGCCCACGTATGCCCGGCGGTTCACCGGCTGGACTGCCGCAAGTTCCTGCTGCAGTTCGGCGGCGGACTGCCACCTTTGCGCCGGGTCTCGTTTCAGACACCGGTCTACGATCCTCTCCAGCTTTCGAGGCCTGATGCGTTTCTGGTACGACGAGCCAACTCGCGCGCCGGTCAACATTTCGTAGAGCACGCAGCCGAATGAGTAGATATCCGAGCGTGCATCCGCCGGTTTGCCGTCCTTTTGCTCCGGCGCCATGTACGCGGGCGTGCCCACGATCATGTGGCTGGCGGTGATGGTTTCGTCAAGGCCCATGCGCGCCAATCCGAAATCCAGAACTTTTACGACGGATTTCCCGGCCATGATGTTGCCGGGCTTGAGATCGCGGTGAATAATGGCTTTGCCGTGGGCTTCCGCCAACGCCGCCGCGATCTGAGAAGCGTAGAGCAGCACGGTTTGAATGGGGAGCGGTCCCTTTTTGAGCCGTGCCGCGAGCGTCTCCCCCTCCACCAGTTCCATGACCAGGTAGTTGGGACCGACGTCGTGAAGGGTGCAGATATTGGGATGATTGAGCGCCGAAATGGCGCGCGCCTCTCGCTCAAAGCGGGAGCTGAACTGCTCGCGAGTGATTTTGATGGCGACGGCGCGGCCTAAACGCGTGTCTACTGCCCGAAACACCTCTCCCATGCCGCCTTCGCCGAGTTTGCTTTCGATGCGGTACGGGCCGAGGCAAGCCCCCACCGATACGGACGTGACGGTCGCATCGCCCAGCAGTTCCGTGACGTTCTGGATCGCAGGCCGATCCAGGAACTCACCGCCGGTGCGCTTTTCGAAAAGCGATTCCAGTTCGCGGCGCAATTCGGGATCTGTCCGAGCGAAGAGTGCGGCGCGCTCGCCGGCAGTGGCCTCGCGAGCGGCGTGATATAGCTCTTCGATCTGACGGAAACGCTCGGGGGTCATACTTACTGTCCCGATGGCTTTCCTATTGTATGGTCTAATTCGCGCATTAGCCAGGATGCTCAGACAGCTCAGACAGCTTGCGTCGAACGCGATGGCTGCTCGACTGATTCGAAGCGACTGTGCGGCCGCCGCTGAGGTGCACGTCCTGTAGCGTGTGTCGGACCCGGCTCGAATGTGCGCGCCCACAGTCGGGCTCCCGTAGTTACAACAGCTTACAGAGCCGCGACGGTTAGGGAGCTGGACTGCGGTCGGGGATCGCGGTGCACTGAAATCGCGGCCCGTCGTATGCGCGGAGCACGTCGTATTTGGAGGCGAATCCAAAATCCGGGCGCTCGCGCGTCGCAATCCTTGCAGCCACCCACACCATCGTCGCTGCTACACACAATTGAGTCGGCCGCGAGCGCCGGCCGTGCTTGAATAAAAGCGCGGACGCGACCGCAGCCGTGTCCTTGTAAACTGAGTCTTTGACGCTTCCGGTTTCGGCTCGCGGCGGTTTCGCGCGCTATCTACGCCCGGAGGATGCGGTCTGGGTCCTTCTGTTTGTCGCGCTGGCGATCCTCGGTCCCGACCGTACCCCCACCGCCATTGCGTTTCTCTGCGCGCTGGGGCTGTTTCAATTCATCGAGCCGAAGGTTCCGTTCTTCGCGACGGGGCCTGGTACCGTCTGGGCATTTGCGATTAAGCTCGCGCTAGCGTACCTGCTGATCGCCTGGACGGACGGCATCGCGAGCAGCTATTTCTGGGCGCTGCTGTTGCCGGTGGTTTCCGGCGCGACCGCGTTCGAATTTCTAGGAACGCTGATCGCCGCTCTGCTCGCGTGCGCCGCGTATCTGTCTTTTCTCGCGTTCCTCATGCCCGGCCAGTACATTCCCGTCGACCAGCAGCGCGAACTCGCCCTGCGCGTACTGGTGTTCCCGGTCGTCGGCTTTCTGACGCACCGCGTCGCGCAGGCTGCGCGCGAGCAGGCGCGCATGCACCAGGCCACCGCGCAGCAACTCGCTGAAGCCAACCGCAGCTTGCAGGAAGCAGAAGCCGCCGTGCGCCGCTCGGACCGCCTCGCCGCGCTAGGTCAGCTTTCTGCCGGACTCGCCCACGAACTACGCAACCCGCTCGGCACCATGAAAGCGTCGGCGGAGCTGCTCTCCAACAATCTCGCGAACCCCGCCGCGCCGAACCCGGAGCTCGCGCAGGAACTGGCCGGCTTCATCGGCGAAGAGGTGGACCGCACTAACTCGCTGATCACCCGCTTCCTCGACTTCGCGCGCCCGCTCGCGGTGCGCCCGGAGCGTGCCGACATCACACAGGTGATCGACCGCGCCGTCACGCAAGTCGAGAACCACCGCCCGCCATTCGACGTCTCCATTTACAAAAACTACCCGCCCGGATTGCGCCCGTTTCCCTTCGATGCCGAGCTGATGGAGCGCGTCATCTACAATCTGGTAGTGAACGCGGCCCAGGCCAGTCCGCCCCGCAGCGTCGTGACCGTGAAAGTGCGCGAACTCGACGACAACGTGGAAATATCGGTAATAGACAGCGGAGCGGGCATCGATCCGGCACACATGGAGAACATCTTCAATCCGTTTTTCACGACCAAGCCTGCGGGCGTCGGCCTGGGCCTCGCGATTGTGTCGAAGATTATCGATGAGCACGGCGGCCGCGTGACGGTGGAGAGCGGACTCGGCCACGGCAGCATTTTCCGCATCTATCTTCCAAGCGGGGAGAACCGCTAGTGCCCGTCATTCTGGTCGTCGAGGATGAAGAGAAACTGCGGCGCGTCATCGAACTGCAACTGCGCGGCGCGGGATTCGAAGTCTTGACCGCCGCGACGGCGGAACAAGGGCTGCAGCTTGCCGACCGTGCCGACCTGGTGCTTACCGATGTCCGTTTGCCGGGTATGAGCGGCCTGGAACTGATGGCCGCACTGAAACGGCAGAACTCGGTTGCGCCCGTCATCGTCATGACCGCGTTCGGCACCGTCGAGAACGCGGTAGAGGCCATGAAGGCCGGCGCGGCGGACTATCTGCCGAAACCGTTCTCGCTCGATCACTTGATGACGGTCGTTAATAAGGCGCTCGAAATGCGCGCGCTGCGAGATGAGAACCGCAAGCTGCGGCAGGAACTGGGCGCGCGCTACGAGCTCGACAGCATCGTGGGACGCAGTCCGGCGATGCAAGAAGTGTTCGAGACGGTGCTGCGCGTGGCGCCCACGCGTGCGACGGTGCTGCTATGCGGCGAGAGCGGTGTCGGCAAAGACGTGATCGCGCGCGCGATCCATCAGCATTCGCCGCGCGCGGGCAAGCCGTTCGTGAAGATCAATTGCACGGCGCTGCCGGAAAATCTGATGGAGAGTGAGCTGTTTGGCTACGAGAAGGGCGCGTTCACAGGAGCGAACACGAGTAAACTCGGCAAGTTCGAACAGGCCGACACTGGCACGGTATTCCTCGACGAGATCGGCGATGTCCCGCCTCCGGTGCAAGTAAAGCTGCTTCGCATCCTGCAGGAGCGCGAGTTCGAGCGGCTGGGCAGCAACAAGACGCGACACATCGACGTGCGCGTGCTCGCTGCCACCAATGTCGACCTGCGCGCCGCGCTTGAAGAAGGCCGCTTCCGCGAAGACCTGTACTATCGCCTCAACGTGCTGCCCATCAACATTCCGCCGCTGCGCGATCGCAGAGAGGACATCCCCTATTTGGCGAACCACTTCCTGCACAAGCTGGTGCGCGAAACAGGCGGCCAGGCCGAGAGCATCTCGCCGGCCGCGATGGACAAGCTCATGCAATACAGCTGGCCCGGCAATGTCCGCGAGCTCGAGAACGTGATCGAGCGCAGCGTGGTACTGGCACGCGGGCAGGTGCTCGAAGTTGACGACATTCGCCTGGATACCGCCCCGCGCTCGCGTACGGCAACAACCGAAGCGACGTTCCTGCCGGAAGGAATGACGCTCGACGAATATGAAAAATCCATCCTGCGCGAGGCGCTGCAGCGCGCCAACGGCAACAAGAGCCTGGCCGCGCGCATGTTGGGGTTGACGCGCAATGCACTTCGCTACCGTCTCACGCAAATCGGAATCGAGTCGTAGGTGTGGGTCGGACGTACACGTCTGCGCCGGACCTGCAGGTGCGGCTGGCCGGGATTGTACAAGTCCGCCCAGAACGTGCGTGGACGCCCGCAGCAGGTCCGGAGACCTGCCCCACATGACAACGCCCCAGGACACCGTAGTGTGACCGCGCCACTCCGGCGCGCCGCACTCCTCGTGTCCTGTTGCGGCGCGCTGTATTTACTTTATTTTTTCGGCCTCGCGCGCGCCGGCATGCTCGGACCGGACGAGCCGCGCTACGCCGCGATCGGGCGCGAGATGGCGCGCTCCGGCGATTGGATTACACCCCGGCTGTTCGGCTCGCCGTGGTTCGAAAAACCGGCGCTGCTGTATTGGATGACGGGCATCGGGTTCGAACTGGGGCTCGGTGACGACCTCGCTCCGCGGGTGCCGGTAGCGATCGCGTCGGTCGCGTTTTTGGTTTTCTTTTTCGCGCTAATGCGGCGTGAATGGAACACGCGCGCGGCCTGGTTTGCAAGCGCCGTACTGGCGACGTCGGCCGGGTGGCTGGCCTTCAGCCGCGTGGCCGTTACGGATTTGCCGATGACCGCGGCATTCTCGGCGGCCATGCTGCTCACCATGTCCGGAGCGGCGCCGATTGCCGCGGGCATTCTGCTCGGTATCGCCGTCCTCGCAAAAGGTCTAGTGCCGGTCGTCTTGTTTATCCCGGCGCTTTGGTATTGGCGAAGGCGGCCGCTTGATCTCTTCATAGTCGCGATTGCGGCAGTTGCCGTGGCGCTGCCGTGGTATGCGCTGGTGACGCTGCGCAACGGCCCGGCGTTCCTCCAGGAGTTCTTCGTCAAGCATCACTTCGCGCGCTTCGCCACACCCGCGCTGCAGCATGTACAGCCGTTCTGGTTTTACGTGCCGGTGCTGCTGGGGCTTTTGTACCCCTGGACACCCGCGCTGGCGCTCATCACCGGCCGCAAGCTCTATCGCGATCGCCGCGCAGGTTTTCTGCTTCTATGGGCGGCGTTCGCGCTGGTCTTTTTCTCGGCTGCGGAAAACAAGCTGCCCGGCTACATTTTGCCGATGCTGCCGCCCGTAGCGGTGCTGATCGGCGTTGCACTCGCGCGTGCGCGCACGGCGGCCGTTGTGCTCGCATGCTGTGCGGCGTTGTTGTGGATGGTCCCGGTGATCGCGGCCGCATTGCCGCGGGCGCTAACGACTGGCGCAACACACACCCGCCCTGCATGGTTCACTTGGGAATCGATACCGGCGCTCGCACTCGCCGCGATCGTCTTCTTCGTCGCACGTCGCGGACGCGTAGGAACTGCGTTCGGGTTAACCACGGCTTCGGCGATACTCGCTGTTGCGATGCTGGTTTGGCAAACGTACCCCGTGCTGGACCACATGGTTTCCGCGCGCGGGTTCTGGCGAGCACGGGGCAGGAACGAAACTAACCTGTGCGTAGACAGCCCCAATCGCCGCTGGCGCTACGGCCTGGATTACTACGCCAATCGCATCGTGCCCAATTGCCCATAAAACCGCGGCGCCGCAGAGGCGTCTACAGAGTGTGAACCGCGCCGCGAAAGCGCTGGCTTTTATCGGGCTCGCGGCGGCGGCTTTATTCGCGGCAGCGGCGATCTTTGTTGCCGCCAAGTCGCCATTCACGCCCGAACGTGTGAAGCAATCGCTAGGCAAGAAGCTGGGCGGCACCGTGCAGTTCCGCACGTCGCACACGCGGTATGTTCCGCGCCCACGCTTTGTAGCGGAAGACGTCGTGATCCGCTCGTCCGGGCGCGTCATAACGGCGCGCAGATTGGCTGTTGCTGCAACGTATGCCGGACTGTTCCGCTCGCCAAAGCACATAGCGTCCATTCAAGCGGACGGCGTGCAGGCGGATGTCGTCCGCGGCGCGTCGAGCTCGGGCGGCGCATCGGCATCGCATGGTGGCCAGCAGAACTCGTCCGTAGTCGTCGACAACATCACGATCCAGAATGGCGTGCTGCACATCTCGAACGGCAACTCGGTCCCGTTGCAGTTCGACATTCATTCGCTCAGCCTCGGCCCGTTGGGCGGTACCGGGCGGGCTTCTTTTGGCGCTGCCATGACTAATCCGAAGCCGCGCGCAGAGCTGAATGTGCAGGGCACGTTCGGCCCTATTCCACCGGACCGCACGGCCACGCCGATATCGGGCTCGTATGTACTTCTCAACGCCGACCTGCACTCGTTCCGCAGCATGGCGGGCGAGCTCTCATCGAAAGGCACGTTCAAGGGCCCGCTGAATGCGATTGAGGTGGAGGGCGAGACCGAAAGCCCGAACTTCGAAGTTGTATCGAGCGGCCATTCCATGAACCTGCGGACCCGCTTCTCCGCTGTTGTGAACGGAACCAACGGCGACGTGACGCTGCATCCGGTCAACGCAGATTTCGAGCACACGACGCTGGCGGCGAACGGAGCCGTGAAGGGCCACGCAGGCCAGCACGGCAAGACGTTACGCCTCGCGATCGCGGAGCGCCACGGCCGCATCGAGGACCTGCTTCGAATCTTCGTGAAATCGAAGCCGCCCATGCAAGGCGCCGTCGCGTTTCGCGCCACCGCCGTTCTGCCGCCCGAAAAGGAAAAATTTGTGAAGAAAGTCATCTTCATTGCCGACTTCGGTATCGACGACGCCGATTTCACGCATCACAGCACGCAGCACGGTGTCAACGTGTTGAGCGCACGCGCCCGAGGCGAAAAGAACCGCGATGATGACCCGCAGCGGGTGATCGAAAATCTGCACGGACACGTGGAACTCCGGCACGGCGTCGCGACGTTCTCACGCCTCGCGTTCGATGTGCCGGGTGCGTCGGCGCTGCTGTCCGGCACATACAACCTGGTAACGGAGCGCGTCAACCTGCATGGAACGCTGCGCACCGCGGCCACGTTGTCCGAGGAGACAAAGGGCGTGAAATCCGTATTTCTAAAGCTGCTGGATCCTTTCTTTGAGCGCCGCCACGCCGGAGCCGCCATTCCGGTGAGCATCACGGGAACGTACGATCATCCTGTGTACGCTGCCCTGGGCGCGAAAAAGGGCGGCTGAGGCGCGAATCCTCCGCCCGTTGCTACAAACATGAAATAGACCGCCGCGCGGTCCTGTCCAACTCAATATGCGCGCAAACCGTCTTGCGAATGAAAAAAGTCCGTACCTGCAGCAGCACGCGCACAATCCGGTGGATTGGTATCCGTGGGGCCAGGAGGCCTTTGACGCGGCACGGGCCGGAAATAAACCGATTTTCCTGTCGATCGGATACTCGACGTGTCACTGGTGTCACGTGATGGAGCGCGAGTCCTTCGAAAACGACGAGATCGCGTCCCTGCTCAATCGCGACTTCGTGCCTGTAAAAGTGGACCGCGAGGAGCGCCCCGACATCGACCGCGTGTACATGACCTTTGTGCAGGCGAGCACCGGCAGCGGGGGCTGGCCCATGTCGGTTTTCCTCACGCCGGACTTGAAGCCGTTCTTCGGCGCGACATACTTTCCGCCCGACACGCGCTACGGACGGCCCGGCTTCCGGCAGGTGCTGGAATCGCTCGCCAATGCCTGGCGCACGGAGCGCGACCGCATCGAGGAATCCGGGAAAAACGTGCTCGAGCAACTGCGCGATCATGCCGAACAACGGCCCACCCACATACCCGCGCTCGATAAGGGCGTCATCGAATCCGGCTACAACTATTTCCGGCGGAATTTCGATACTCCGCACGGAGGCTTTGGCGAAGCGCCGAAATTTCCGCGCCCGTCCGTTCTCAACTTCCTACTGCGCTATTACCACCGCACGCGCAACGAAGAAGCGCTCGAAATGGCAACGGCAACGTTGCGCGCGATGGCGAAGGGCGGCATTCACGATCAGCTCGGCGGCGGTTTTCACCGCTATTCGGTCGACGAGCTGTGGCACGTGCCGCATTTCGAGAAGATGCTCTACGATCAGGCGCAGCTCGCCACGGCGTATTTGGAGAGCTACCAGATCACTCACGACGAGTACTATGCCGATATCCCGCGCGACATTTTCGAATATGTGCTGCGCGACATGACGGACGCGCAGGGCGGTTTTTACTCCGCCGAAGACGCCGACAGCGCGGTGGATCCGTCGGAGCCGGAGGTGAAGGCAGAAGGCGCGTTTTATGTGTGGACACGCGCGGAGGTCGCCGACGTGCTCGCTGAGAAGTTCGAGGCTGAAATTTTCTGCGATCGCTACGGCATCGATGACAACGGCAACGTATTCCACGACCCGCAGAACGAATTTACCGGCAAAAACATTTTGTTCGTGCGGCGCGATGCCGAGCGTCTGGCCAGCGATTTTCACATGGACGTGGCCACCATGCGCAGCATGCTGGCGCGCCTTCGCGAGCGCATGCGCATCGTCCGCTCCTTGCGTCCCCGCCCCGGTCGCGACGACAAAATTCTGACCTCGTGGAACAGCCTCATGATTTCGGCGTTCGCAAAGGGCGCGGTAATTCTCGAAGATTTGCGCTACCGCGATGCGGCGCTGCGCGCGGCGGGATTTCTCGAGAACAACATGTACTCGCGCGCGAACGGAACGCTCCTGCGCCGCTACCGCGACGGCGACGCCGCGATCGACGGCTTTCTCGACGATTACGCGTTCTTCGCGCTCGCGCAGCTCGATCTTTACGAGATGGACTTCAACCCGGAACGCATCGCCACCGCGGTGTCGCTGGCACGCAAGATGCGCGAGCTTTTCGAGGACAAGCGCAATGGCGGGTTTTACAGCACCACGGATCAGGATCCGTCAGTGGTCCTGCGGATGAAGGACACCTACGACGGCGCGGAGCCGTCCGGAAATTCCGCGGCCATGATGCTGCTGCTGCGCCTGGCGGAGTTTACCAACGAAGCCGAATTTCACGAGAGCCTCGCGCGCACCATGGATGCGCTTGCTCCATCCATCGCTCATCAGCCGGCGGCGGTGCCGCAGATGCTCGCGGGCTTAGAGTTTTATCTCGCAACGAAGAAGCAAGTGGTCCTGGTCGGCGGGCGCGAGCCGGCCGGACTCCAAGGCTTCCTGCGCCGGCTGCGGCACGATTTTCATCCCAATGTGACGCCGCTGGTGATCGATCGCGAGGAGACGCGGCGCGCGCTCGAGAAGCTGATCCCCGCTATCGACAATATGAAAGCGGAAGACGGGCGGCCGCTCGCGTATGTGTGCGAAAACTACACTTGCCAGTTGCCCACGCCGGAGCTGTCTCGATTTAGCGAGTTGTTACAATAGCCCTGCCATGACCAAGGCCATCGACGAAGTAGTTGAGAGACCCGGAGCGACGACGCTCAAAGGCAATCCGCTGACCCTGATCGGCCCGGAGTTAAAACCCGGCGACGCCGCGCCCGATTTCGACGCGGTGAATGAGAACTTACAGCCCATAAACCTTGCGGCTACCGGCAACGGCGTGCGCATTTTCAGCGTGGTGCCGTCGCTCGATACGCCCGTGTGCGATGCGCAGACGAAGCGTTTCAACGAAGAAGCCGGCAAACGCGCCGACATGCAGATTTACACCGTCAGCATGGACCTGCCGTTCGCGCAGAAGCGCTGGTGCGGGGCGTTCGGCGTGGACAACGTCAAAATGATCTCCGACCACAAGAACGGGTCCTTCGGCGAGCACTACGGCACGCTGATCAAAGAACTCCGCATCGAGAGCCGCGCCATTTTCGTGGTCGGGCCGGACAATCGCATTCGCTACGTCGAGTACGTCAAGGAAGTGGGGGATTTTCCGAATTACGCCGCCGCGCTACAAGCCGCCCGCAGCGCGCAATAGCGGCTACTTGCGCCCTTCGAACCGGAACGCCAGCAAAACTTCGCTCGGCACCGGCTGCTTGCGGATGCGGGCCGGATGGAACCGCCATTCCTCTGCGGAGTTAACAACGGCGCGCGCGAGCGCCTCATTCACACCATCTGCCGAAGCGAGTTTGACGTCTTTTGCGTGCCCGCTGCTGTCCACCTGCACGCGGACTTTCACTTCGGCGGGCAGGTCGCGCGCAGCGGAGGCCGGCACTTCGACGCGCGGCATATCCAGAGGCCGCGGGCGTGTGTACAAGTGGGCCGGAATGCCGCCGCCCGAGAGACATTCCATCGCGACGTGCTGGCGAACATGAACCGTTGCGGCGCGGTCTGCTGTGTTGACGACAGGCTGCAACACGGGCGCCGCCGCCACCTCGGGCGGTAATAACACGACCACCGATTCGCTGGCTTCCCGCGCATTGTGTTTGAGCACGTCGAGGCGTACGCTGACCTGATTGGATGCCGCCTCGTACGTCGCGCCCGTTCCTGCGCGCAGGTCCTCGGCCGCGATCGGGATCGTACGAATCGCAGCGCCGTCACGAATCGTGAGCACAC